>JBEVGZ010000024.1:0-5060 GCA_040511515.1 Microterricola sp. | reverse complement strand
CCGCAGGTCCACGCCGCCGGCGTTGTAGGCCCACAGGGAGGCATGGGGCGCGGACGTGACGCGCCCCTCGCCGTCGTTCGGCCGCCAGCCGTCGCAGAACTGCGCCACATCCCGCGGCGGGTCGGCGACCGGTGAAGAAGGTTGCGGCCCGCCGCCGCGCCGTGCGAGCAGCGTCACCCGCCCGTCCCCGGCCTGCGGCCGGTAGCCGTGGCGAACAAGGGCGTCCCACGCGAACGCCGCCGTGTCGGGCGCCGCCGGGTTGTCCCGGAACAGCCCTCCGTGGAAGACGACGCTGGTGACGCCGAGCTGCGTGAGCAAGGCGCCCGGCCGGCGCGTCCAGTCGCCGCAGTTGATGGCCGTCAGCTGCTTGGCCAACTCGTCCGCCTCCACGGGCGCGAGCGTCGAGTAGCCCTGCGGCCGTTCCCGCTGCGCCTGCGTCGAGTAGTAGTGGTAGACACCGCCGAAGTGGATGCCCGGACGGAAGACGGGCACCTCCAGCACCCGGCCGGGCGGGCCGTCGCGGAGCGCTGCGTAGGCGGCGTTGTCCTCGTCGGCCGCCGTTGGCTCGAAGGTCGTCACGCGGAGGTCGGCGAGCAGGAGAATCACCGCGAGTGCGCTCGCCGTCCACAAAGGCGCCCTCTTATTCGTTGCAACACCTCGTAACTTGGGAAGCAGCGCGTCGACCGCGAAGGCGACGAGCGCGGCGATGGCGAGACAGGCGATCGGCATGAGGCGCTCCGGAACGCGGGGGTAGCGAAGCGGCCAGACGACGAAGCGCACTGCCTCGTAGATCGGCGTCGTAGTGCCCAGCGCCAGCACCACGGGTACGAGCGTCGCCGCGCCGAGCAAGGCGGCCAGCCCGTACGAGCGCCAACGGATGAGTAGGACGAGCCCCGCGATGGCGAGGAGCGGCGTCAGCCAGCCCAGAAAAACGAAGCTCTCCGACCCGTGGCGGTCGTGGCGCACGACGAAGTCGAGCCAGTCCGCGGAGAAGCGCCCGACCTGACGCAGCGAGCGCCCGCCTTCGCCGATCGATCCGTCGATCGTTGCCAGCCAGATGAGCACGCCGGCTGCGGTGGCGAGCAGGACACCGACGACCGCGGCCACCACGGGCCACGTCGCTCGCGTGCGGACGAGGACGTACGCCAGGTAGAACGGCACGGCGCCGAGCGCCAGGTGCACCTGGCCGGACGCCGGGATGGAGGCGATCGCCAGCACGGACGGCAAGAGCCACCAGCGCGAGCCCCGGCGGGCACGCTCGAACGTCCACAGCGACAGCGGAAGCAGCGCCGAGATCGGCGCCAGCAGATGGCCGGCCGCGGTCTGCTCGAGCCGGTACGGCGCCACTTCGAACGCCAGACCTCCCACGAGCGCCGCGCCAACACCGAGCTCGAGCTCTCGCAGCCAGGCATACGTGAGCAAGCCTGCCGCGATCACCCCCAGCAGCACGAAGAGGTTCCAGCCGGCGACCACGCCAAGCGCTCGCCAGAGCGGCCAGAAGGGGATGCCGAAGGGCCAGGCGGCAGGGTTGAGCTGCGGATCGGCGACGGGGCGGAACGAGTACGGGTCGCGCCACGGGTAGCTCCCGTTCTCGAGCTGGTGCCCGGGCAGCCAGAGCCGGTAGGCCGATTGCAGATGGTCGCCCGGAGCCGCTTCCCCGTGTCCGCGCTCACCGCCCGCGAGGAACTGTGAGTCGGCATGGCGCAACGCAGGCGTCGCCGCCAGCAACGCCGCCGCCGTGCACAGGACGGTGGCTAGGAACGCGCTGCTTGTAACAACGCGTCGAAGTCGGGAAGCTCCGCCGGCTCGTAGCGCCAGGCCGCCCGAATCGTCCCATTGGCTCCGATCAGGAACGCCGATCGCTCTGCCACCTCCTGCATGCCGCGCCGCTCGTGGGCGACGCCGAAGCCGCGCACGGCCTCGGCGTTCCAGTCGGAGAGGAGCTCCACGCCCTCGAGGTCGAGCGCCTGGCTCCAGGCGTTGTGGGTGAACGGTGAGTCACGCGAGATCCCGTACGGCTTCACGCCTGCCGCCTCGAACTCCTCCCTCCTGTCACGCAGGAGCTCCATCTCCGCCGTTCAAGTGCCCGTCCAGTCGAAGAGATAGAAGAGCAGCAGGATCGGCCCGTCGGCGAGCAGGTCGCCGATCGTGACGGCGTCGGCCGGAGGGCGCCAGACCGTCGCCCCGAGCGGAGCGGTCTCATCTACCGCGAGCATCTCAGGATGCTCGCAGGCGGACGACGAGCACGTGGTCGTACGTGCGCACGACGAAGTTCCTCCCGCTACGCGTGATCTTTTCCGGCCCGCTGGGCAGGCTCAGTCGCTCGACGACGCGGCCGGTGCGCCGGTTGAGGAGATAGAGGTAATCGGGCTCTGCCGTGAAGCCGTAACCCGTCAGCAGGTAGTCGGGCGTGACGGCAAACGTCTGCGCGTTGGCGACGAGCGCCTTGCTTCGCCAGACCCTCCGCTTCGTCTGCGCATCGATGGCCGTGATGTACGCGTTCTGCCCGAAGGAGCTCCTGGCATACGTGAGGTGCCGGTTCTGGACGTAGAGCACGCCGTTCGCCTCGCGTGCCCAGACGAGCTCTTCGTAGACGAACTCCTTCTCGCCCGGCAGGTTGCGCGGTGGCCAGACGTACCTCTTGAAGTCGAGGGCGTAGCCCGTGGAGCTGAGCAGGATGCGGGACGAGGCGCCGTCCTTGCCGTAGAACGCGAACGACGGACCGCCGGGGCAAATCGTCCGCTGAATCGGCAGACCACGGAGTGACCCGGGGACGTTGGTGAGGCGGCAGGAAAGCGTCGTGCCCAGGCCGGGGGAGATCCTGCGCGACGAGACGACGACGAGCCGCTTCGCGTCCGGGGCGGCCGTCACTGGACCGGGAAACGGCGGCCGCGGCAGGGTCGTGACGGTGATCGTGGCGGCGCCGAGGACCGTGGCCGCCATGACTGCGAGCTTCATCGGCGCCAGCCTAGTCGGCAAGCGCGAACGCGGCGTCGACGAACCGGCCCGCGTCGCGCAGGCCCAACGCCCCCGGCGGCAGCTCGACGACGAACGCGCGCGTGCCGGGGAGCGAGCGGTGCTGCCACTCGGTCGCCGAGCCCGGCGGACGGGGACGCTCGCGGAAGCGCATGCCGGCCAGCCTCGCGTAGCGCCGGGCGATCCTGACGCTGCGGCCCGCCGCGCGCACGAGCCCCTGCGGCTGGTGGAACCAGATCGTCACGTGCGGCCGCAACCGCCGGATCAGCCGTATCGCCGCACGCGTCTCGGTTTCCGACGCGGGCGCGGCGCCGGCTCGCCGCGACGCCCGCCAGGAGCCCGGGAAGTTGCGGTTGAGGTCGACGCCGCGTGCGTTCCAGCGTGTTCTCGCGGCGAGACCGTCGGGGTTCAGGTCGGGCACGACCCAGACCGTCCCTCCGGCCGGCGGCTGCGTCTGGACGAGCCGTGACGCCACGGCGATTCCCGCGCGCTCGTTTCCGTGGATCGTTCCGAAGACGAGCACATCGGGGCGCCCCCGGCCGGCCGCGAACGCGCGAATCGGCCGGGCGCGGGTGCTGCGCCCGACCAGGGCCGGCCGCCAGCCGTCCCCGGGCAAGCGCACGTGCATGTGGTTGTCGTGATACGCCGGCAGCACCTCGACGACGGCAGGCGGTCCTTGTAGTCCCGTGTTCGGCCCGACGAACACCTTCTCTGCGCCGGCGAGGACGAAGCGGTCGACGAGGTCCTGAGAGAGCCTTCGGTTGATCTGCGATGGCCGCACCGGGGCTCGCTCCCGCCGGTCGCGGCGAGGGTAGTAGACGTCGACGTCGAGCCCGTTCTGGTGCGACGCGTGCCCGATGCCGCCGAAGCGGCTGCCGAAGTCGCCGCCTCGCGGCCGGCTGAGGTCGCCCACGCCGACGCGGCTGCCGTCGGGAAACGCGGCCCTGTGTGCGGCGAGCACCCGCGCGAGTGTCCGCAGCAGCCGTTCGTTGCCGAACCGGCGCCAGCCGCGGTTGGGCGAGTGCTTGCGGATGGGATCCCACGTGAAGAAGTGCTCCCCTTGCGCGGCCAGTTGCACGCCCCCGACGAGCCGGCCCTCCCACGGGTAGCCGCGGGACTGCGAGGGCGCCTGTGCGCCGGCCGCACTCGCGAGCACGAGCGCGACCGCCGGGATCAGGGCGCGCAACACCAGCCGGCGATCATCGGGAATGCGCCCCCGCCGAACTGTTCCGTGATGCCCGAGACGGCCACGATCTTTCTCCTGCCGGAGAGTCGCACGAAGACCCACTGGTCGGCTGTGGGCCACGTCACGAGCAGCCAGCGGCCGTCCGGCGTGCGGGCGGCGTCGCGGAACTCGCCCGTCCCGCGGAAGACCACGCGGCCTTCGGTCACAACCTCGCTCGCGGCACCCCGCCTCCGGATGGTGGCGGCGGCGGGAGCCGACACGGCGCCCTGGCGGAGGGCGTGGCCGGTGTCCGCGTCGACGGCGACCGTCCGTCCTGCCCGGTCTGTGTACGCGAGCCGGAAGCCGTCGCCCGGCAGCCACACGGGCGCTACCGCGGCCACGTTCCGCCGGAGCAGGCGATCGTCCGTGCCGTCGCCTGCCACCACCCGCAGCGAGGTGCCGCTGAGATACGCGATCCGCGTGTCGATCCGGTCGCCCGTCCACCGCGGGAAGCGAACGCGTGGCCGGGCGAGCGACCAGCGGACGTCGCCGTCCGGCTCGAGGGCTGCCAGCTCGTTCGCCCGGGCGGCGACCACGAACCGCCCGAACGGCGACCACGACCCCTCCCGCCAGTCGCCCAGCCGTCGCTTCGAGCCGTCGGCCTGGACGACCCAGACGCCGTCTGCCGACTCCACGAGCAGCGGACCCGGCGCCGGCAGCGAGAAGAGCGCCGGCTGCGCGCGCTCGATGCCCACCACCTCGCGGATGGAGTCGAGCACGGCCTGCCCGGGTGGGCTGGCGACCGCGCCGGCTACGACGGCCACCGCCGCCAGCACGAGGACGGGGCGCCATGCCTTTCGCTCGCGCGGGGCGGGCGTGCGCTCCTCGTACGCCGCGCGCACGACCTGCCACGCGCGCT
>JBEVGZ010000023.1:0-3385 GCA_040511515.1 Microterricola sp. | reverse complement strand
GGTCGCGAATCGGAGCTGGTCGATTGGCTCGCAGTCGTATGGCAGCTCGAGGTCAAGATCGACGACGGCGAGGCTCGCTAGGGTCACGCCTCCTCGCTCTGTAGTTTTCTTTTCGGGTGCCGTCGGCTACCTGCGGAGCACGTCCCTGCGCTGGCGTCCGGCGTGAGCTCTGCGTCGCGAGGCGAGAGGGCCTCATCACGTAGAAGGATCTTAGGAGTCACGGAAGCTCTTTACGGCTCGAATGATTTGACCAGCCCATGGCCGCGTCAAAGGCCGGCCGTGCGTCTTCAGGATTGCCCCGTCGCGCCGGCCGCGGCCGCCGCCATCGTCATCGCGAACGCAATGCCAGCGAGCAATTTGGCCACCAGCTCCCGGAGCTCACCCAGTCCGCGTTCGGACGTGTCCTCGGCCAAAACCGGCCGCGGCTCTCGATTTGTACGGCTTCGAATTCGTCGGAGGATGCGCTCAGCCGAGGCCCTCCCCGACGCAGCGCACGCCGCACCGTCCTCGGGTCCACTCCCAGCTCCGCGGCGATGTCCGGAACTCGCCGCGGATGCCCCAAACGAGCAGCGCATCAACGAGCTTGAAGAGAAGCGCGACCGTCTGGCCCGCGAACGCGAGCGGCTCGTTGGGCGCTCTCGGGCGATCGGCGACCTTGCGATCCCACGTCAGAGAATGTAACCGCTCGCATCCGACCTGTTAGGCTACCGACGGTACGGTCCGGGTTCATCGTTAACAGAAGTCCGGGGACATCGTTTACACCGCGGAGATGCCGTGGATGGAAACGAATGCCTTGGAAGAGCGGTTCGGATTCGTTTGCGACTTCGAGAGCGGGCAGTGGTCGATGACCGAGCTCTGCGAGCGGTACGGGATCAGCCGACCCACCGGATACAAATGGATCTCGCGCGCTCAAGAGCCTGGCGAGTCGCGGCTCGAAGATCGCAGCCGCGCACCGCTGCGATGCCCGCACCGCACGACGCCGCGGATCGTGGAGCTGATCCTGTCGGCGCGTAAAGAGTATGGCTGGGGAGCGAAGAAGCTGTTGCAGGTTCTGGCAGGTCGTCACCGAGATCTCGCTTGGCCGGCTCGTAGTACCGTCAACGACATCCTCGAGCGTCATGGACTGCTGCGCAAGAACCGGCGGCGCAGAAAATGGACGCATCCGGGAGCCGCACCCCTGCGCACCGAACGGCCGAACCAGGTGTGGCCGGCCGACTTCAAGGGGCAATTCAAGACCGCCGACGGCCGATACTGCTATCCGCTCACGATCACCGATCACTTCAGCAGAGCCCTGCTCGCCTGCCGCGGCCTTCCATCGGTGAAGACTAAGGACGCCAAGCCCGTGTTCCGTGCGCTCTTCCGAGAAGTGGGGCTGCCGGAGGCGATTCGGACTGACAACGGCACTCCCTTCGCTTCCACCGGTATCCATGGTCTGTGTGAACTCAACGTCTGGTGGATGCAGCATGGCATCGTTCATCAGCGGATCACGCCCTCGAGTCCTCAGGAGAACGGCGCGCACGAGCGGATGCATCGCGAGCTCAAGCGCGAAACCACCAGACCGGCAGCGAGCAACCTGCGTTCTCAGCAGCGCCGATTCGACTTCTTCCGAAAGCGCTACAATGAAGAGCGGCCGCATGAAGGAATCGGCGATCGGATCCCAGCGTCGCTATGGAGACCCTCACCGCGCCTCTACAACGATCGCATCTCGCCACCGGACTATCCGGCCCACATGGAGATTCGCCGGGTCAGCAACTGCGGCACCTTCCGGCTCCACCACGCACAGCCTTTCCTCAGCAATGCTTTGCGTGACCAGCACATCGGGCTCGAAGAAGTCGATGACGGGATCTGGAATATCGTCTACTACAACACCTTGCTCGGGAAGATCGATGAGAGGACCTTGCTCATCACTGGCGTCTGAAAACACCCAAAATGCGTGTAAACGATGCTGCCGGACTTTCGTTAACGATCATCCCGCCCGTTCAGTGCCGCCGCGTAGGCGTCTGCCGCAAGGTCCCATCCACCGGCTTCCGCCTGGAGTAACCTGTAGAACTCTTCGTCCACCTCGCGAAATGGATCTGGCTCAGTCGAACTAGACGCCTCATGACTCTCCATAAGCGCAATACGACTGTCTCGGTCGCGGACGTAGTCCGGCCCGAAGAAGGCCGTCGCCCTACTAACCAGGGCGCCGAGCTCCCTCATACCGATGGTCTCAAATGCCGCAGGGCAGGGGCCCTCCCGCGATGTGTTACGATGCGGTCTTCATGATGAAGGGGTTGCCGCCGCCGGGGCCGTTATTGATCCACACGCTCTTGGTCTGCAGGTAGCCCTCGATCGCCTCAGCGCCGTTCTCGCGGCCGAGGCCTGAGGCCTTGTAGCCACCGAACGGCATCAGGAAGCTCACCGCGCGGTACGTGTTGATCCAGACGGTGCCTGCCTTGATGCGGCTCGCCATGGTGTGGGCGCGTTTCACCGACTGGGTCCACACGCCGGCGCCCAGCCCGTAGGCGATGTCGTTGGCGATCCGTACGGCATCGTCGTCGTCCTTGAACTTGATGACCGAGAGGACGGGCCCGAATACCTCCTCCTGGGCGATGCGCATCTTGTTGTCGACGCCCGTGAAGATGGTCAGCTTGACGAAATACTTGCCGCCGCCTTCCTCCTTGCCGGCCGGGCCACCGCCGAGCACGCACTTTGCGCCTTCGTTCTTGGCGATGTCGATGTAGCCCAGCACCTTCTGGTATTGCGGCGGCGTCGTCACCGGGCCGACCTGGGTGTCGGACTTGCTCGGGTCGCCGAGCCTCGCCTGGCGCGCCATGGCGACGAGCTTCTCGACGAACGTATCGTGGATGCTCTCCTGCACGAGAAGACGGGAGCCGGCGATGCAGGTCTGGCCCGTCGCCGCGAAGATGCCCGAGATGGCGCCGCTCACCGCGTCATCCATGAAGCAGTCGTCGAACACGATATTGGGCGACTTGCCGCCGAGCTCCAGCGACACCTTCTTGAACGACTTGGCGGCGAGCTCGTTGACGCGCGCGCCGGTCGTTGTGCCGCCCGTGAACGCGACCTTCGCGACCTTGGGGTGCGTTACCAAAGGCTCGCCCACGATCGAGCCGTAGCCGGTCACCACATTGACGACGCCTGGCGGCAGGTCGGCTTCCTCGACGACGAGGCGCATGAATTCGAGCAGCGAGGCGCTGGTGAACTCCGACGGCTTGATCACCGCCGTGCAGCCCGCCGCCAATGCTGGCGCGAGCTTCCAGCCGGTGAGCATCAGGGGCGAGTTCCACGGCACGATGAAGGTGCAGACACCGACCGGCTCCCGCAGCGTGTAGTTGAAGTGCTGGGCGCGGTCGACCGGAACGACCCGGCCCTCGATCTTGTCGGC
>JBEVGZ010000022.1:0-4908 GCA_040511515.1 Microterricola sp. | reverse complement strand
CCGGTCGCTCGAACATCGAAGACCCGTACGCGCTGCTCAAGGATCTGACCCGCGGCAAGCGCATCGGCCAGGCCGAGCTCGTGGCATTCGTCGGCGCGCTCGACATCGGTGACGCCGCCAAGCAGCGCCTGCTCGAGCTCACGCCGGCCGGCTACACGGGCCTCGCCGACGAACTCGTGGACCGCCTGCCCCGCGCATAACGGGCGGCGAGTCCGGAGGACTTAAGCGGAGGGGGAGGACGGAATCAGTGATTCCGTCCTCCCCCTCTCTCCTCCCGAGCGGGAGCAGTACGAGCGCTTAGAGCGTGGTGTCCGGCGCGTCCGGCGACTCCGCGGCGTCGGCCTTGGCCTGCTTCTTGGTGGCCGCGTCATCCTGCTCCTCGATGTCGGCGGTCTCCTCCGCGTCCTGCTTGGAGCCCATGGCGAAGAGGGCAAGCACCATCAGCACGACGATGAAGGTGACGCCGGTCGAGACGAGCGTGAGCACGAGCTGCTGGGTCGTCAGCAAGACGACGAGGCCGACGAACACCGCACCGATGCCGGCTCCGCCGACGAGTTCGGCCGGGCGCAGGATCTCGCGCCTGCTCGGCTGGTAGGCGGCGCCCAGTGGCTCGAGGGGCTTCTTGGGGTCTGGCTTCGAGGTCACGAGGCATCCGATTCAGGTGAAGTGGAGGGGGCAGGGGTGGCCGGCGTTGCGGATGCCGGCGCGTCGTCCGCGCGGGCAGCTGCGGCCGAATCCCACTTGAGCGAGAACGCGGCGATTCCGAGGAACACGGCGAGGATTGCGAAGTAGGCGCCGAGCAGACCGACGGAGACGACGGCGTGCGGGGGCAAGATCATGAGGACCAGGGCGAGGATGACGGTCAGGCCGCCGGCCATGCGCCAGTCGCGCGATGCCGCCTGGGTCGTGCGGGTGCGCCAGCCGGCGTAGAACTCGACAACGCCGGTGCACGCGGCCCAGACGGTGACGACGAACAGGAAGGTGCCGAGCCCATCGTCGGGGCCGAGCGCCCCGACGAGTCCGAGCGCGACGAGGCCGGCCGCGGCACTGATGACACCGTTCGTGGCGAAGAGGCGACGGCTGAGCGGGTCGCCGAGCAGGCGCAGGCTCAACGCGCCGACCACGAGGCCGCTGACGAGCGCCCAGACGCCGAAGACGATCAGGCCGAAGCGCGGGCCGTGGTCTTCGGAGAAGGTGATCGCGATGGCCGGAACGGCCAGCAGGATCGCCCGGCCGAGTGGCACGAACCATTCGGTCGAGGTATGCGCTGCGGCAACCCGAGTCTGAGTCACGCTGCGACCTCTTTCATTGCTGGGGGGATGCCTCCAGTCTACGTCGCCCTACAATGGCCCCAACCATTCGGCCCCGACCATTCGACTTCGACCATTCGGCTTCGACGAGGGCGGCGGAGGCTCAGAGCGCCTTCACCGCGGCCAGGATCTTGCCGAGCGAGTCCTTGGCGTCGCCGAAGAGCAGCGTCGTCTGCGGTTGGTAGAGCAGCTCGTTCTCGATTCCGGCGAAGCCGGGCCGCATCGAGCGTTTCAGGAACACGACCTGCCTCGCGGCTTCGACCTCGAGGATCGGCATGCCATAGATCGGTGAGCCGGGCGAGGTCTTCGCGGCTGGGTTGACGACGTCGTTCGCGCCGACGACGAGCGCGACATCCGTCAGCTTGAATTCGGGGTTCACATCGGCCATCTCCTTGAGCGACTCGTATGGCACGTTCGCCTCGGCGAGCAGCACGTTCATGTGGCCCGGCATCCGGCCGGCGACCGGGTGGATGGCGTAGACGACCTCAATTCCGCGCGCTTCGAGCGCCGTCACGAGCTCGACAAGGGTGTGTTGGCCCTGGGCGACGGCGAGCCCGTAGCCCGGAACGACGATGACGCGCTGTGCGTAGCCGAGCAGCACGGCGACATCCTCGGCGCTGGAGGAGCGCACGGGCCGCTCGCTCTGCGTCGTCGACCCGGCCGTGGAGCCGCCGCGGAAGGCACCGAACAGGATGCCGGCCACACCGCGCCCCATCGCGGCCGCCATCGCCCTGGTCAGGATCGTTCCGCTGGCACCGACGAGCGTGCCGGCCACGACGAGCAGCACATTGCCGAGTACCAGGCCGGATGCCGCGACGGCGAGGCCGGTGAAAGCATTCAACAGCGAGATCACGATGGGAACGTCGGCGCCACCCACCGGCAGCACCAGCAGCACCCCGGCGACGAGTCCGACCCCGAGCAGCGCCACGGCGATGCCGATCGACCCCGTCGCGATGGTCACCCACGAGCCGACCACCGCGAGCACCAGCACGAGGCCCATGAGCACCGGCAGGCCGGGGAAGAGCACCGGACGCGTCGTCATCAGCTCCTGCAGCTTGGCGAAGGTGACCGCGGAGCCCGCGAAGGAGATCGCGCCGACCACGAGCGTGAAGACGATCGCCAGGCGCACCCAGGGATCCTCGTTGTGCGGCAGTTCGAGCAGCGCGACGAGCGCGGCCGCCCCACCGCCGACGCCGTTGAAGGCGGCGACGAGCTGGGGCATCTGAGTCATCTTGACCCGTCGCGAGATCGGGGCGGCGATGAGTGAGCCGATGGCCATGGCGGCGAGGATCCAGGGGATGTTGTCGAGCTCGGTCGAGAGGAACACCGTGATGACCGCGATGAGCGCGCCGGCCGCACCGATGAGGTTGCCACGGCGGGCACTGCGCGGCGATGCGAGCCCCCGCAGCGCGAGGATGAAGCAGACGGCGGCGATCAGGTAGAGCAGGGCGGTCCAGGTGGGGTCGAGCAGTGTCATCGGCCGCCCTCCTTCCCGCTCGTCGGATTCTGCCCGGGAGCTGTCTGCCCCGGTGTCGTCTTCGCCTGTGGCGCCTTGCGCCCGCGGAACATCTCGAGCATCCGGTCGGTCACGACGAAGCCGCCGACGAGATTGGCCGTTGCGAGCACGACGGCGAGCAGCGCGACCGCGAGGATCCAGGGGTCGTCCGCCTGGCCGGCGACGATGATCGCCCCGACCAGGATGATGCCGTGGATCGCGTTCGCGCCAGACATCAGCGGTGTGTGCAGGGTGCTCGACACCTTCGAGACGACCTCGAATCCGACGAACACCGACAGCACCGTGATCGTCAACAGGGCCATGCCGTCCATCAGGCCGCTCCTTCCGCTTCGATCGCCGCGGCGGTCGGCGCGTGGCGCACAACCCCGCCATCGGTGAGGCAGGCACCGGCGATGACCTCGTCGGCGAAGTCCGGGGTGACGACGCCGTTGGCGGTCATCAGTTCGAGTAGATTGGCGACGTTCTTGGCGTAGAGCCGTGAGGCATCTGAGGCCATGGCGGATGCGGCATCCTTCAGTCCAACGAGCGTCACCGCCCCGGACCCGTCGGCCGTCGGCACGAGCACGTCACTGCCGGCCACCGAGCCCTCGACGTTGCCGCCGCTCTCCGCGGCCAGGTCGATCACCACAGAGCCAGGGCGCATCGCCGCGACCATCTGACTCGTCACGAGCAGCGGGGCCGGGCGACCGGGGATTGCCGCCGTGGTGATGAGCACATCGGATGCCGCAACGTGCGGCGCGAGCAGAGCGCGTTGCATGGCCGCCCGGTCGTCGCCGAGCTCCTTCGCATAGCCGCCGCTCGCCTCTGCGGCCTCCAGATCGAGCGAGATGAAGGTGGCGCCCATCGACGCGACCTCGTCGGCCGAAGCCGGCCGCACGTCATTGGCCGAGACGCGCGCACCCAGCCGCTTCGCGGTGCCGATCGCCTGCAGCCCGGCCACCCCGGCGCCGAGCACGAGCACGCTCGCCGGTGGGATCGTGCCGGCCGCCGTCATGTAGAGCGGGAAGAAGCGCGGCAGCCGCATCGCCGCCTCGAGCACGGAACGGTAGCCGGCGATGAGGGCCTGTGAGGTGAGCGCGTCCATCGACTGCGCCCTGGAGATGCGCGGAACCAGCTCGAGTGCGAAGGCCGTGACGCCGGCCGCGGCGAGGGCGCGCACGGTGGGCAACTCGCTCGCCGGCGAGGCGAGCCCGACGGTCACCGCTCCGCGGCGCAACTGGGCGGCGGTCTCGGGGCTGAGCGGCCGCACGTGCGCGTAGACGTCGAGGGCGTCGAGCTCGAGTTTGTCGATGAGTTCAGCTCCGGCATCCGCGTATGCCTGATCGCTGTGCCCGGCCGCCGTTCCGGCTCCGCGCTCGATGAGCACCTCGAGGCCGAGGCCGATCAGTTGGCGCACCGTGTCGGGTGTGGCGGCGACGCGCCTCTCCCCGTCTCGGCGCTCACGCGACACTCCGACTCTCACCGCCGACTCCCGTCTCACGGGGTGCAGGCGACGCCGGCGTGGGGCGGCTGCCGCACGCTCCAGCACCGGTGCTGCAGCTCGTTACCCGGAGTGTACGCCACGTCCACCGCCCGGGCGGGGAGCCGCGGCGCGGAGATTTTCGCGAAATCGGGCTCGCTGGTGCCCGTTCGCCGCTTCGTGGCCGGAATCCCCGAGCTGCGGCACTACGCAGCGAGTTCGCCCTGCCCGGCGGCGACGGCGAGCAGCTCGGCGCGCTGCACGAATCGCCCGAAGAGCTCCTCGCCCGGCTGCAGGATCGCCCCGTCGGCCAGGGTGCCGATGTGCACCGGGTCAAAACCGATGCGGTCAAGAAAGGCCCCGACGAGGCCGCCCGCCTCTGCGTCATCGCCGGCCACGGCGACGGCGCGGCGCCCGGTCGCTCCGACTGGAGCTGCGTCGGTGTCCATGTCGTGATAGCCGAGGTGGTTCAGCGATTTGACCAGCCGCAGGCCCGGGTGCCGGCGCTGCACGACCTCGCTGGTGCTGAGGATGCCGGCCCCGTCCAGGATCGCCGGCGTGCCGTCGACGGGCTCCCAGTAGTTGGTCGCGTCCACGACAACCGCGCCATTGAATCGTTCCAA
>JBEVGZ010000021.1:0-7364 GCA_040511515.1 Microterricola sp. | reverse complement strand
TGCCGGAGTGGGATTCCTCTGCGGATGTCGTGCGCATGGTCACCGAGCTGCGCAAGGCCGGGCACGCCCCCGGCCTCGTCGCCGCCGTGCTCAGCCAGGCCAAGCTGCGCGCCAAGGCCGCTGGCAAGTTCGGCGAGTTCGCCCGCACCATGCTCTTCACCGAGGCCGGCCTCGAGCAGGCGACGCGCCTCCGTGTCGCCGCACTGCACGCCGGCCGTTTCGCCGGCGCAGGGGTGAAGCACGTCGCCGACCTCGGCTGCGGCATCGGCGGAGACGCCATCGCCATCGCTGCTCTCGACCTGCGGGTCACGGCGGCGGATGCCGATGAGATCACCGCGACGCTGGCCTCGTTCAACCTCGCGCCGTTCCCGCACGCGAACGTGCTGCACGCCCGCGCAGAGGAGGTCGACCTCGAGGCCTTGGACGGCGGGCCTGCCGATGGCGTCTACCTCGACCCTGCCCGGCGCAGCGCCGGCCACGGCAACACCTCCAGGATCACGCGCCCGGAGGACTACACGCCGTCACTGGACTTCGCCTTCGGTCTGGCCGAGCGGCTCCCGACCGGGGTGAAGCTCGGGCCGGGCTTCGACCGCTCACTGATCCCCGCCGAGGCGGAGGCACAGTGGGTCTCCGTCGATGGCCAGCTCGTCGAGATGGGGCTGTGGTTCGGCGCGCTCGCGCGGCCCGGGATCCGGCGCAGCGCCCTGGTGCTCAACCGGGACGGCAGCCACGAGCTCGCGGCAGCGGCCGACAGCGTCGACGTCGAGGTCGGCGAGCTCGGCACGTACATCTACGAACCGGACGGGGCCGTCATCCGTTCCCGCCTGATCGGCGATCTCGCCCGCTCGCTCGGCGCATCGATGCTGAGCGATGGCATCGCGTACCTCACCGCTGACGCCGCGCACGAGACGCCGTTCGCCACCTGCTTCCGCGTGATCGAGCGGCTGCCGGCCGACGAGAAGAAGCTCAAGGCCGCCCTCGCCGCCCGCGGCATCGGCACGCTCGAGATCAAGAAGCGTGGGATCGACATCGACCCGGCGACGCTGCGTTCCCGCCTGAAGCTCAAGGGCACGGCATCCGCCACGATCGTGCTCACCCGGGCCGCAGGAAAGCATGTGACGCTGCTCGTCGAGCGCGTGTAACCACCCACGGCCTGCCCAACTCGCAGAAACGGCCCCCATCCACGCGGGATGGGGGCCGTTTCTGCGAGTTCGCGACTAGTAGTTGTAGGTGCCGTCGAAGTTCGGGTTCGCCGCGAGCGCCGTGAAGAAGGCGATCAGCGCGATCGTCACGATGATGCCGACGACGAGACCGATGTAGCCGATGACGAGGCCGGCGATCGCCATGCCGCGGCCACCCTCTGCCGTCTTCTTGATCTGGCTGAGCGAAATGTGGCCGAAGATGATGCCGACCAGGAAGGTGATACCGGTGAACAGACCGGCGATCGACGCGACCAGCGACACGATGGCGAAGGTGTTCGTCTTCGGTGCGGCAGCGAAGGCTGGCTGACCGTAGCCGGCAGCCGGAGCTCCATAGGCGGGGGCACCGTAGGCCGGGGCCGGAGGAACCTCTGGGGCGCCGTATGCGGGGGCGGGCGGAGCCTGCGGGGCGCCGTATGCGGGAGCCGGCGGAACCGGAGGCGCAGGGGGCGCGACATAGGCCGGAGCTGCGGGGGCCTCTGGGGCCGCCGGAACCTCAGGAGCTGCCGGAACTTCGGGCGTGCTCGGCGGAGTCGGCTCGCTGGGCGGTACGGGGGGCAGATTCTGATCGGTCATGGTTTGAGCCCTTCTCGTCTGCGGTGCGGGCCAATCCGGCCTCACGGTCACCGCGGAGCTATGGTCGCATCGAGCAGTCTGGCTGTCAACGACAGCGGCAACTGGGCGACACACCTCAAGCCTAGACCTCAGCTTCAGGGTTGTGCGGTGTCCGTACCGTAATTCCTCGGGGCCGGTGGGCGCGTCAGCGCACCTGGATGTCTCAGCGCACCTGGATGTCTCAGTGCACCTGGATATCTCAGTGCACCTGGATGTCGGTGACGGGCAGGGTCGAGTCCGCGCCGAAGTCGAGCGAGCTGGGCTCATGGCCCGTCATGATCAGCTGTGCACCGAGCGCCGCGATCATGGCACCGTTGTCGGTGCAGAGACTCAGCGGCGGGATGCGCAGCTCGATGCCGGCTGCCGCGGCCCGTTCCCCGGCCACCTCCCGCACCCGTGCGTTGGCCACAACGCCGCCCCCGAGCAGCAGGCGCGGCACCCCGTGATCGGTGCAGGCGGCAATCGCCTTGCCGATCAGCACGTCGACGACGGCCTCACGGAAGCTCGCAGCGACATCGGCGACGGGCACCGGCTCGCCGGCATCCTGCTTCTGCTCCACCCAGCGGGCGACGGCCGTCTTGAGCCCGGAGAAACTGAAGTCGTAACGGTGCTTGGCCATGTCTTTGGGCAACGTGAGCCCGCGGGGGAATCGGATCGCCTTCGGATTGCCGTCGGCGGCGAGGCGGTCGATGTGCGGGCCACCCGGGTAGGGCAGGCCGAGCACGCGGGCGACCTTGTCGAAGGCCTCCCCCGCCGCGTCGTCGATGGTCTCTCCGAGCAGCTCGACGTCGCCGGTGAGGTCACGCACCAGCAGCAATGAGGTGTGCCCGCCGGAGACGAGCAGGGCGATGGTCGGGTACTCCAGCGGCTCGGAGACCCCGTCCTGCCCGGTGGCGAGCAGATCGGCCCCGACGTGGCCGACGAGGTGGTTGACGGCGTAGATCGGCTTGTCGAGCGCGATCGCGAGCGCCTTGGCTGCGCCGACGCCCACCATGAGCGCCCCGGCGAGGCCCGGCCCACTCGTGACGGCGACGGCGTCGATGTCGTCGAGGCGGATGCCGGCCTCTGCGAGCGCCGCGGTGATCGCCGGTGTCATCTCCTCGAGGTGCGCGCGGGCGGCGACCTCCGGAACGACCCCGCCGTAGCGCGCGTGCTCGTCCATCGACGATGCGATCGTGTTGGCCAGCAGGGTCGTGCCGCGCACGATGCCGATGCCGGTCTCGTCACAGCTCGTCTCGATGCCGAGCACGAGCGGGTCGGTGCGGTTCATGGTGCTGCTCACGAGGGTGTCTCCTGCTGCTCGAGGCTGGTGTCGTCTGGCTGGGCAAGGCCCGGCTGGGGCGCGGTGATGGCACGTCGCATCACGACGGCATCGACGTTGTCGGGTTTGTAGTAGCCGCGTCGCACACCGATCTCGGCGAAGCCCAGCTTCTCGTAGAGATGCCTGGCTCCCGGATTGTCCGCACGCACCTCGAGGAAGAGCTCGCGCGCGCCGCGGCTGCGCGCCTCGTCGATCAGCCGCAGCATGAGCACGCGGCCGAGGCCCTTGCCCTGAGCGCCGGGGGCGACGGCGATCGTCTGGATGTCGGCCTCGAAGGCGCCGCGCGGCGCGAGCAGCCCGGCATAGGCCTCGATGTTCTGCGGCGCATCGGGCGGGAACGCCACCAGGTAGTAGCAATTGGGGTCGGCGACGTCGCGGGCCATGGCCTCAGGCGACCAGGCGTCGGTGGGGAACATCGCCGTCTCGATGGCCATGATCGCCGGAACGTCGGCGGCGCCGGCGCGGCGCAACTGCCAGGTCACCTGGTGACCCGCTTGGGGCCGGTGGAGAGCATGACGTCGGGCGAACGCAGGTAGAGCGGCTCGTCGGCGGCGAACGGACGGCCGGCGGCGAAGCTGAGCTCGGCGAACATGCCGAGGGCGCCGGCGGAGATCTCCGCGGCATCCAGACGCTCCACCTCCCCGGTGAAGGCGAGGCCGTCGAGCACGGTCGTCGACACCTCATCCGGCTTCGCGAGGCCTGGGCCGCCGCGGCGAATGGGCAGGCCGAGTGCGTCAACCCCGGAGTACGCGCTCCAGTAGAGCTCCCGGCGGCGGGCATCGGTCACCACGAGCAGGGGCGCATCGATCGCTGTTCCCGCGGTGGCGGCCGAGCCGTAGTGGGCGAAGGCGACGGCGTCGTGGCTGACGACGGGCACGAGCGGCTTGCCGAGCGCCAGCGCGAAGGTGCGGGCGGCGGCGATGCCGACGCGCAGGCCGGTGAACGGGCCAGGCCCCATGCCTGCGACGACGCCGGAGAGGGCGGCGCGGGTGGTTCCGGATGCCGCGAGGCAGTCCTGGATCATGCCGCCGATGACCTCGGCGTGGCGCATCGTGTCGGCCACGGAGCGTTCCGCGAGGATCCCGGCGTCACGGTCGACAATGGCGACGCTCGTTCCGGCGGAGGTATCGATCGCGAGGAGCATCCCTCCAGCCTACGCGGCGCGATGCGAAGCATCGCGAAAGGCGGCAGCCCCCCGCCAAGGAAAGCCCAGAAGCTGAACCTCCGTTGTGCCCGGCCTCCGCTACGACGCAGCGAACTCGGTGCCGGCCCAGCGCGGCCCGAAGCCCTGCAGGGTGACCACGCGGGGCTCGTCGCCATCCAGCTCCGCTGCTGCGTCGAGTGCAGAGTCATCCGCGACGGAGGCGCCCGTCGGTCGCTGCAGCGTCATCTCGAGCCACGACTCGCTCACGCCGTCGAGCATGCCTGCGCCCCACTCCACGACGACAACGGAGTTCGCGTAGTCGATGTCGAGGTCGTCGAGCTCTCTGGCGTCGCCGAGGCGGTAGGCGTCGACGTGCACGAGCGCCGGCCCGCCGACGATGCTGGGGTGGGTGCGGGCGAGCACGAAGGTCGGGCTCGTGACGGTGCCGCGGATGCCGAGGCCCTCACCGAGACCTCTCGTGAACGTCGTCTTGCCTGCACCGAGCGGTCCGTCGAGCACAAGCAGGTCCCCCGCGCGCAACCGTTCCGCCATGGCCGCTCCGAAGTGGTGCATGTCATCGGCCGTGTCGATGGTGCGGGTGATCACCTGGCGCTCCTGGGCACGCGCTGGCCGATGCGGGTCACGATCTCATAGTTGATGGTGCCTGCGGCATCCGCCCAATTCTCGGCGCTCGGAACCCCGCGCGCCGGATCGCCGAACAACACGACCTCGTCGCCTGTGTGCACCTCGGTGTCGCCGACGTCGACGATGAACTGGTCCATCGCGATGCGCCCGACCACCGGGTGCGTGGCGCCGCCGATCGAGACGCTGGCCCGACCCGATGCCTGCCGCGGGATGCCGTCGGCATAGCCGAGCGGGACGAGCACCAGCGTGGTGTCGCGTGCGGCCCGCCAGGTGTAGTCGTAGCTGGCTGCCGTGCCCGCCAGCACCCGGCGCACGGCCGCGACGCGGGCGGTGAGCGTCATAACGGGCACGAGGTCGAGTCCGTCCGGGAGCGCGTCGCCCCATGGCGAGAGACCGTAGATGCCGATTCCGATGCGCACCATCGAGTAGCGCGCGGCCGGCAGGCTGAGCGCGGCGGCCGTGGCCGCGATGTGCAGCAGCGCGGGGCTGAGCCCTGCGCTCTCCGCGGCCGCGATGCCGCGGTCGAAGAGCGCGCACTGCGCGGCGTCATCGGCCGGCGAGGCGTTGGAGAGGTGGCTGAAGAGCCCGTCAACGCGCACATCGCCGGCGAGCTCGGCTTCGCGGGCTGCCGCGAAGACCTCGGCCCACTCGCTTGCCGCGATGCCATTGCGGCTGAGACCGGTGTCGAGCTTGAGCTGCACGGATGCCACCCGCTGCAGTGCTCGAGCGGCGTCCGCCGCCGCCCGCAACTGCGCGAGGGAGGAGATGCCGAGGCTCACCTCGGCCCTGATGGCCGCCGTGAAGTCCGCGTCCTGGCCGTGCAGCCAGGCCAGGATCGGCGCGGTGACCCCGGCCGCGCGCAGCTCGAGGGCCTCACCGATGTCGGCGACGCCGAGCCAGTCGACTCCGTCGTCCTGGGCGGCCAGGGCGACCGCTATCGCGCCGTGGCCGTATGCATTCGCCTTGACCACCGCCATCACGAGCGGCGCGGCTGCCGCATCGCGGCCGAGGAACGAGCGGATGGCGCGCAGATTGCCGCGCACCGCGTCCAGGTCGATCACCGCAGCGCGCAGTGCCGAATCGCTGTTGCCGCTCATGTCTGGTCCGTTCCCGTTGCTGGTGGTGCTGGTGTTGCGGATGTTGCGGATGCTGTTGGCTCGGATTCCGCGATGACGAAGGCCGTCGCGATCCCGGCGTCATGGCTCATCGAGAGGTGGATCCGCGTGATGCCGCGGGCCGCCGCCTCGGCTGCCGTTGCTCCGTGCAGCGCGAAGCCGGGATTGCCGTGCTCGTCGTTGACGACCACCATGTGGTGCCAGCGCAGCATCTCCGGCCCGCCGAGCGCCTTGATCAGGGCCTCCTTGGCGGCGAAGCGGGCGGCGAGTGAGTGCACCGACCTGTCGCGTTCGCTCTCGGCGAACAGGCGCTCGAGCAGCCGCGGGGTGCGGGCGATGGCGCGCTCGAATCGCGCGAGGTCGACGACGTCGACCCCGATCCCGACGATCATCCGAGTCCGCCGATCATTCGGCTCCGCATGGCACGGCCGGCATCCGGGCTACTCCACCGTGACGGACTTGGCGAGGTTGCGCGGCTGGTCGACATCGAGGCCCTTGGCGATGGAGAGCTCCATCGCAAAGATCTGCAGCGGGACGACGGCCAGCAGCGGCTCGAACAGCGGCCCGGCGAGCGGGATGCGCACGACCTCGTCGGCGAACGGGAGCACGGCGACGTCGCCCTGCTCGGCGATCGCGATCACGCGGGCGCCACGGGCGCGGATCTCCTGGATGTTCGAGACGACCTTGGGGTGCAGCGTCGCCGAGCCGCGCGGGCTCGGAACGACGACGAAGACGGGCTGACCCGGCTCGATCAGGGCGATCGGGCCGTGCTTGAGCTCGCCGGCCGCGAATCCCTCAGCGTGGATGTACGCGAGCTCCTTGAGCTTGAGCGCACCCTCCATGGCGATGGGGAATCCGACGTGGCGGCCGAGGAACAGCACGGCGCGGGTGTCGGCCATCCAGTGTGCGAGCTGCGCGATCGTTGCGCTGGATTCCAGCACCGTCGCGATCTTCGCGGGGATCGCGGTGAGCTCGGCGACCTGCTCTGCCTGCTCCGCCTCGCTCAGCGTGCCGCGCACGCGGGCCAGGTGCAGGCCGAAGAGGTAGAGGGCCGTGATCTGGGCGACGAAGGCCTTGGTGGATGCCACGGCGACCTCTGGTCCGGCATGCGTGTACACGACGGCATCCGATTCGCGCGGAATCGTGGCGCCCTGGGTGTTGCACACCGAGATCACGCGCGCGCCGGCCTCGCGGGCGTACTTGACGGCCATCAGCGTGTCCATGGTCTCGCCGGACTGGCTGATCGAGATCACGAGGGTGTCGTCGGTGATCACCGGGTCGCGGTAGCGGAACTCGTGGCTGAGCTCGACGGTGACGGGAACCCG
>JBEVGZ010000020.1:0-8611 GCA_040511515.1 Microterricola sp. | reverse complement strand
CGCGCGGCGCTCGCCAGGTCGGCGCGCAGACTGCGCATGGCATCGTTGACGCCGGCGCGCACCTCGTCGGCGATGCGCCGCACGGAGTCGGTCATCGCGTCTTCGATCGAATCGAGTTCGCCGCGCCGCGCATCAAGCTCGGCTCGGCCGGCATCCGTGATCGAGTAGGTGGTCTTGCGGCCATCGCTCTCCTTGGTCACAAGTCCCTCCTCCTCGAGTTTGGACAGGCGCGGGTAGATCGTTCCCGCGCTCGGGATGTAGCTGCCGCCGAAGCGGTCGCTCAGTGCCTGGATCAGCTCGTAGCCGTGCCGCGGCTGCTCGGCCAGCAGCGAGAGCAGGTAGAGCCGGAGGTTGCCGTGGGCGAAAACCGGTGGGGTCATGCCGAGGCCTCCCCGTCGCTCGAGACCGTGAAGTCCACGGGGGCGGAGCTTCCGCGCCGCACGATCGAGATGTTGCCGGAGACCGAGTTGGCCTGCAGGTCGAGCCAGCTGCCGGCGAGTTCGCCGATGACGCGCTCGAAGCCCTTGCCGAGGGTGCCCTTGAACGTCGTGTCGTCGAGGAACACCGTGCCGGCGACCGTGTTGACGCGGTAGCGCTCGCCGAGGCCGGCGTCCAGGCGCACGGTGAGGTCGCCCGAGACGGTGTTCGTGTTGATCTCCGACGGCGTTCCGACGACGTCGAGGATCATGTTGCCCGAGACGCCATCGGCGCTGAAGCGCGTGATGGAGCCGCTGGCGACGATGTCACCCGAGACCGTGTTGACGTTGATGCGGCCGGTGTGGTTGCCGACCGAGACCTCGCCGTTGACCGTGTTCACGTCGAGGTCGCCGATCACGTGGTCGACGACGACGTCGCCGGTCACGGTGCTGAGCTTCGCGTCGCTGGCGAAGCCAGAGACGAGGGCCTCGGCCGAGACGACGCCGAGCTTGATCGCGACATCGCGCGGCACGAGCACGCTGACCTCCGCCTTCGCGCTGCCGGTGAAGCCCTTGAACACGTCGAGGAAGTTGTCCCAGCGCAGCTGCGGGTGGTCGATCTCGAGGCGGTCGCCGTCGATCTCCACCTTGAGCTCCTTGCCGGTGACGGAGTGCACCTCGACGCGCGCGCTCGTCTCGTCGTGGGCGATGACGTCGATCTTGCCGCCGATCATGCCGACCTTGAGGCTGCGGACGAGCTCCAGGTCGATGACCTTGCTCTGGCCGGGCTGAATGAGCCACTTCTCGATTGCCATTGTTGTCTCCTTGCGTGGTGGCGGATGCCGAAACCTGTGCATACGCGATATATCGCGTTGCGCTGTGATTCACGATATATCGCGTTCCGTCGATCGTCAAGGTCCGTGGCTGCGAAATCGCTGTGCCCGAATGAGCCGGCACGCTTGACATTGACGCTGCGTCAACTTCTACGGTTGTCAGTGACGGCACGGATTGCGCACGACGCGCGGAGAGGGAGACATGCACTGGTCGATTCAGGAGATCGCGAAGCTCGCCGGAACGACGAGCCGCACGCTCCGCCACTACGACGAGACCGGCCTGCTTCGACCGAGCAGCGTCGGCTCCAACGGCTACCGCCACTACGACGAGGCCGCGCTCGTTCGACTGCAGCGGATCCTGCTGCTCCGCCAGCTCGGGCTGGGGCTGCCGGCGATCGCAGACGTGCTCGACAACGAGCGCGACGAGAAGCACGCCCTGCGCGGCCACCTCGACTGGCTGCGGCAGGAACAAGACCGGCTGGCGCGGCAGATCGCGTCGGTGGAACTGACGATTACGACCCTGGAAGGAGGTGAACAACTGATGGCAGAGAACATGTTCGATGGATTCGACCACACGCAGTACAAGGAGGAGGTCGAGCAGCGCTGGGGCGCGGACGCCTATGCGAAGAGCGACAGCTGGTGGCGCTCGATGTCGGCAGAGGAGAAGGCCGAGTGGCAGGCGCGACAACGGCAGCTCGCCGCCGATTGGAGTGCGGCCGCCGCGAGCGGCATCGCCGCAGACAGTGCGGAGGCGCAGTCCCTGGCGCGCCGGCACGTCGAGTGGCTGAGCGGCATCCCCGGCACCCCGGGCGGCGGCGCAAGCGGCCCGCCCAAGGCCTATCTGCTCGGCCTGGCCGAGATGTACGTGGCCGACGAGCGCTTCAGCGCCAACTACGGCGGGCAGGCGGGGGCGGAGTTCGTGCGTGACGCGCTGACCGTGTTCGCGGAGCGCGAGCTCTAGGCCGGGGCGGCGCGCCGTCTCGGCGACAAGCGAAAGCGGTTGGGTTCCGGATGCCGTCATCCGCGGCATCCGGAACCGATTGCCGTGTGGGCAGCCCGACCGTGCTTCGGGGGGAATCCCCCGTGACAGGCGCGGCCGGGGTTACTAGCGTCGAAGGAGTAGAACTTGGGCGCCCGATGGGTGGCCACGACAGGGAGAATACTCATGCGCACCACCATTCGAACCGCAACTCGCATCAGCGGGGCCGTGGCCGGCCTCGCGATCGGCGCGACGATCCTGAGCGGATGCGCGCTGCTGCCGGCGCACGGAATAGGCGACGAGACGACGCTCAGCGACACCGCCGGCGTCACCACTGTGCGCATCGACGATCCCAGTGGGAGCGTCAGCGTGAGCGGGGAGACGGACGCAACCGACATCCGCATCGAGCGCGAGATCAAGTACTGGGGCGCCAAGCGCGACATCGGACCCACCTACGAGGTCAACGGCGACGAGCTGGTGCTCAGCGGATGCGGTCGACGCTGCACGGTCGACTACTCGATCGAGCTTCCGGCCGGAGTCGACGTGATCGGCCAGACCGAGAACGGCGCGATCGAGCTCAGCGATGTGAACAACGTCGACGTGAGCACGAGCAACGGGCGCATCTCGCTCGAGGAGGTGACCGGCCGCGTCGAGGTCGGCACGAGCAACGGTCGCATCGAGGGTAGCGAGCTCAGCGGAAACGGCATCATCGCCAAGACCTCGAACGGCTCCATCGAGTTGGAGCTCGCGACCCCGCAGGACGTGCGGGCGAACACCTCGAACGGGGCGATCACGCTGCGCGTCCCGGCCGCTGACTACGAGGTCGTCACCGAGACGTCCAACGGCGGCACGAACGTCGACATCGCGAGCGACCCGAACGGCGAGTTCCTGCTCGACCTCGGCACCTCGAACGGCTCGATCACCGTGCGGGACAGCGCGAGCAGCGACGACTAGCGGCAGGCTCCGGCGCGGCCGTGCGACCTAGCCGTGCGGCGCGCTGGTGCGGTCGGGAACCGCGCGGTACCCGTCGCGACGCGCGATGAACACGGTGGCGACGATTCCCCACGCGGCGAGAAGCGCGATGAGTCCGAGGAAGACGATCATGGGGTTGCTCCTTTCCGAATGCCGATGACGGCGGCTGAGGTTCAGGCCGACGCCGATGTCAGTTCGCCGGCGAGTCCAGCTGCGGGCTCGACGGGGTGGCGGTGCCCTCGAGCTCGGCCTCCAGCTCGGTCTCGAGCTGCTCCGCCTCGGAGGCGGCCGGGCCGGACGGAGCCGCCGCGGCATCCGTCGCCCGGGGCTTCACGGCGAAGAACGGGATCGCCCACTGGCAGAGCGGGCCCACGAGCAGCGCGAAGGCCGCGGTGCCGATGCCGACGTTGCCGCCGAGGATCCAGCCGAGGGTGACGACCGTGAGCTCGATGCCGGTGCGCACCTTCCAGATCGCCCAGCCGGTGCGGGCGTTCAGGCCCGTCATCAGGCCGTCGCGGGGGCCGGGGCCGAAGTGCGCACCGATGTAGAGGCCCGTGGCGATGGAGAGCACGAGCAGGCCGGCGATGAAGAGCAGGATTCGCACCCAGAGATCCAGGCCGGTTGGGATCAGCGCGAGGCCGACGTCCGCCGACGGGCCGACGAGCAGCGCGTTCAACACGGTGCCGATGCCTGGCTTCTGGCGCAGCGGGATCCAGAGCAGCAGCACCACGGCGCTCGTGAGCACCGTGATGAGACCGAAGCTCAGCCCGGTGTGGATGCCGATGCCCTGCGTCAGAACGTCCCAGGGCGCGGCGCCGATCTCGCCGCGCACGATCAGCGCGATGCCGATGCCGTAGAGGAAGAGCCCGATGAAGAGCTGCGCGAAGCGTCGGGGGAGACGCCCGGTCACGGGTGCGAGGGGAGTTGTCGAAGAAGCCACTCTCATATCCAATTGCACAATTGGCCTTCCATCCAATAGCCAATTCACCTAAAGTGGCCTCATGGTTGATGCCCAACTCAGTGCCCGCACCCTCACGGCTCTCCTCGGCGAGTGGCGCGAGGGCGGCTCGGCGTACACGGCGCTCGCCGACCGGATCCGCCTCCTCACCATCGATGGGCGCATCCCCGTCGATACCCGGCTGCCCGCGGAGCGGGAGCTCGCCGAGCACCTCGGCCTCAGCCGTACAACCGTCACCGCGGCCTATCGGCAGCTGCGCGAGCTCGGTTTCCTGCAGAGCGTGCGCGGTTCGGGCAGCGTCACCCGGCTCCAGGGCAGCCCGGCCATGCTCTCGGTGCCGGGCGACCGCGGCTACCTCGACCTCAGCAAGGCGGCGATGCCGGCACTGCCGTGGCTCGTCGAGGCCAGTCGACGCGGCGTCGATGAGCTGCCCCGCCACCTCGGCGGTGCCGGCTTCGACCCGATCGGAACGCCGGAGCTGCGCGCGGCCATCGCCGAGCGCTACACGGCCCGCGGCCTGCCGACCGCGCCGGAGCAGATCATGGTCACGATCGGTGCCCAGCACGCGATCGCCCTGCTCTCCCGCGCCCTCATCGGCCGCGGCGACCGCGCGCTGATCGAGCAGCCGACCTACCCGCACGCCTACGAGGCACTGCGCGCGGCCGGCGCCCGGCTCGTTCCGGTCAGCGCCATCCCCGATTCAGAGAGCGTGGATGCCGCGACCTCCGCGGTCGAGACCGCGGCCTTCGAGCAGGCGATCCGGCAGGCCAATCCGGCGATGGGCTACCTCATGCCCGACTTCCACAACCCGACCGGGCGCTCGCTCGCCCCGGAGCAGCGCGAGCGAATCCTCGCCGCCGCGTCCAGGCAGGGCACCGTGATCGTGGCCGATGAGACCACGGCGGAGCTCGACATCGACCGCCCCGGCAGCGTGCTGCCGATGGCGGCGTACGGCGACGCGGTGCTCGTCGGCTCCGTCGGCAAGACGGTGTGGGGCGGCCTCCGCGTCGGCTGGATCCGGGCCGAGCGCCCCCTGATCCGCAAGCTCGTCGGGCTGCGCGCCCCCGGCGACCTCGGCACGCCGATCCTCGAGCAGCTCATCGTGACCGAGCTGCTCCCCGAGATGCCGCGCATCCTGGAGCTCCGCAGAGAGCAGCTGCGCGCCGGGCGCGACCACATCGAGCAGCTGCTCGCCAGCCGCTTCCCCGAGTGGGAGGTGCCGCACGTGCACGGCGGCCTCGCGACCTGGGTCAACCTCGGCTCGCCCGTCAGCTCACAGCTCGCCCTCGCCGCCCGCAACCACGGCCTGCTCATCGCGGCCGGCCCGCGCTTCGGCATCGACGGCGCGTTCGAGCGCTTCCTGCGGCTGCCGATCAGCTACTCGGCCGAGGAGACGACGCGCGCCGTCGACGCCCTCGCCCTGGCCTGGGGCTCGCTGCTGCGGCATCCGGTGCCAGACACCGGCTACCTCGCCGACGTCGTCTGACCCTCAGGCCCGCAGAACAGCCAGCGGGATCGCGGCATCCGTGACCAGATTCACAGCTGAGTGAAACGCAACGCCTCGTTGCACTGAGAGAATGGCGCAATGCACCTTCTCGCTGCGCTCTCCATGAAGAACCGCGCGCTGATCGCCCTCGTCACCGTCGTCGTGATGATCTTCGGCGGCATCGCGCTCACCAGCCTCAAGCAGGAGCTCGCGCCGTCAATCGCCTTCCCGCAGCTGGCGATCATGACGCAGTACCCCGGTGCATCACCCGACGTTGTCAACGACGACGTGTCGACCCCGATCGAGACGTCGATCCAGGGCATCACGGGGCTCGAGTCCACGTCGACGTCGAGCTCCACCGGCGTCTCCGTCGTCAGCGCCTCCTTCACCTACGGCACCGACATGGCCTTCGCCGAGCAGAAGCTGCTGAGCGCGGTCAACCGCATCTCGAGCACGCTGCCGAGCGGCGTCGAGCCGCAGGTGCTCGCACTCAGCCTCGACGACTTCCCCGTCATCCAGGTCGCCGTGACCGGCGTCGACGACGTCAGCGCGCTCTCCGATGAGATCTCACGCACCACCCTCGGCGAGCTGCAGGACATCGACGGCGTGCGCGAAGCGAGCATCGTCGGCAAGGTCGGCCAGCGCGTCACCATCACGCCGAACGCCGACGAGCTCGCCGCCCGCGGCATCAGCGTGAGCGCCATCACCGACGCGCTGCAGCAGAACGGCGTGCTGCTGCCCGCCGGCACCATCACCGAAGACGACAAGACCTTCTCGGTGCAGACCGGTTCGCGCATCACCACACTCGACGAGCTCACCGCGCTGCCGGTCCTGGGTGCGACCGAGGCCGCCCCTGTCGACCCCGACGCGCTGTCGGATGCCGCGGCCGAAGGCTTCGCCGGCGCGAACGGCCTCGGCGCCGCTGCCGCCGCCCAGCGCGTCCCGCTGCCGACGACGATCGCCGACGTGGCAACCGTCGCGCTCGAGGACAACCCGGCCGCCAGCATCTCCCGCGTCGACGGCGAACCCGCCCTCACCATCGCCATCACCAAGCTGCCGGCCGCGAACACCGTCGACGTCTCGAAGGCCGTGCGCGACATGCTGCCGTCGCTGCAGAGCTCGCTCGACTCCACGAACCCCGGCGCCACCTTCACCGTCGTCTTCGACCAGGCCCCGTTCATCGAGCAGTCGATCGAGTCGCTCGCCGTCGAGGGCATGCTCGGCCTGTTCTTCGCCATCCTCGTCATCCTGCTGTTCCTGCTCTCGGTGCGCGCCACCCTCGTCACCGCGATCTCGATCCCGACCTCGGTGATGATCACCTTCATCGGGCTGCAGGCCGCCGACTACACGCTCAACATCCTCACCCTCGGCGCGCTCACGATCTCGATCGGTCGCGTGGTCGACGACTCCATCGTCGTCATCGAGAACATCAAGAGACACCTCGTCGCCGGGCAGGACAAGGCGGCGACGATCGTCAAGGCCGTCAAGGAGGTGGCCGGCGCGATCACCGCATCGACCATCACCACGGTGGCCGTGTTCGTGCCGATCGCCATGGTCGAGGGTGTGACGGGCGAGCTGTTCCGACCGTTCTCGCTCACCGTCACGATCGCGCTGCTGGCCTCGCTGCTCGTCTCGCTCACGATCGTGCCCGTGCTCGCGTACTGGTTCCTCAAGCCATCGCAGGCGCACAAGCACGCCGACCTCTCGACGGAGGCGCTGGCAGACGAGACCGGCATCGACGAGCTCGAGCACCCGTCCCGCCTGCAGCAGGGCTACCTGCCGGTCATCCGCTGGACGCTGAACCACGGCGTCGCGACCCTGCTCGTTGCCGTGCTCGTGCTCGGCGCGACGATCGCCATGGTGCCGTTGATGAAGACGAACTTCCTCGGCTCCTCCGGACAGAACACCTTCCAGGTGAGTCAGGAGCTGCCGATCGGCACCAGCCTGGCCGCGCTCGACACGGCATCCACCGAGGTCGAGCAGGTGCTGCGCGAGACCGAGGGCGTCGAGATCGTTCAGACCTCGATCGGCGGAGGCAGCGGGCTCTCCGCGGCCTTCGGCGGCGGTGGCGGCTCGACGATCACCTACTCGATCACCACGGAGGACGGCGCAGACAACGAGGCCATCCAGGCCGAGGTGCGCACGGAGCTCGACGAGCTCTCGGATGTCGGCGAGATCACGATCGCCGCCTCAAGCGGCTTCGGCGCCTCCAGCGACATCGAGGTCGACATCACCGCGTCGAACGCCGCCGATCTGCAGCAGGCGACCGACGAGATCAAGACCGCTCTCGATGACCTGGACTCGATCTCGCAGACCAGCACGAACCTCTCCGAGTCGCGCGCGTACATCGGCGTCGAGGTGAACCGTGACGAGGCGGCCGCGGCCGGCTACAGCGAGGTCGCACTCGGCAGCGTCGTCTCCCAGGCGATGCAGCCCAAGCAGTCCGGATCGATCGTGATCGACGAGACGACACTCACGATCTACATCGCCTCGGCCAACCCGCCAACGACCATCGAGGCGCTCTCCGCGCTCGAGATTCCAACGGTCACCGGGCCGGTGCGCCTCGACACCCTGGCGACCGTGGCCGAGCTCGACGGACCGGCATCCATCACCACCGTGCGGGGGCTGCGCAGTGCAACGGTCACCGCGACGCCGAACAGCGACGACCTCGGCACGGCCAGCAGCGAGGTCTCCGCGGCGATCGCGACGGCCGACATCCCGGACGGCACGACGGCGACGCTCGGCGGCGTCACGGCCGACCAGAGCGACGCCTTCTCGCAGCTCGGGCTCGCGCTGCTCGTCGCGATCCTGATCGTGTACATCGTGATGGTCGCGACGTTCCGCTCGCTGCTGCAGCCGCTGCTGCTGCTCGTCTCGGTGCCGTTCGCGGCGACCGGCGCCATCGCGCTGCAGGTGATCACCGGCATCCCGCTCGGCGTCGCATCGCTGATCGGTGTGCTCATGCTC
>JBEVGZ010000019.1:0-3108 GCA_040511515.1 Microterricola sp. | reverse complement strand
GCCCCCCCGTTGTGGTGTTTGGGTTGCGTGGGGGGGGGTTTTTTGCGGGTGTTGGGGGGGTAAAATTCCGGGGGCCACCGCGTTGGGGGGGGGGCCGCCGTCCGAGTGCGTGTGGCTAGTCGACGATGCTCATCAGCAGGTGGCCCGAGCTGACGGTGGCGCCGACGGAGGCGTTGACGGGCCCGATGGTGCCGTCGCGGTGCGCGGTGATCGGCTGCTCCATCTTCATCGCCTCGAGCACGACGATGAGGTCGCCCTTGACGACCTTGTCGCCCTCGGCAACGGCGAGCTTGACGATCGTTGCCTGCATCGGCGCCTTCACGCTGTCGCCGGTGGAGGTGTCGACGGCGTGGCCGGCACGGCGGCGCGGAGCGGGGCCGGCTGTGTGCTCGGCGGAACCGGGGAGCAGACGCGTCGGCAGGGTGACCTCGATGCGGCGGCCGTCGACCTCGACGACGACGCTGTGGCGGGCCTGCGGGGAGGCCGCCTCCTCACCGGTGCCGCTCCACGGCTCGATGGTGTTCTCGAACTCGGTCTCGATCCAGCGGGTGTAGATGCTGAACGGGGCGCCGTCGGCCGGCGCGAAGGCCGGGTCGTTCACGATCGCGCGGTGGAAGGGCAGGACCGTCGGGAGGCCGGCGACCTCGAACTCGTCGAGGGCGCGGCGCGAGCGCTCGAGGGCCTCGTCGCGGGTCGCGCCCGTGACGATGAGCTTGGCGAGCAGCGAGTCGAAGGAGCCGGTGATGACGTCGCCGGCCTGAACGCCGGTGTCGACGCGCACCCCAGGGCCGCCGGCCGGCTTGAACACGTGGATGGGGCCGGGCGCCGGCATGAAGTTGCGGCCGGCATCCTCGCCGTTGATGCGGAACTCGAACGAGTGGCCGCGCGGGGTCGGGTCCTCGTAGTCGAGGACGCCGCCCTCTGCGAGGCGGAACTGCTCGCGCACGAGGTCGATGCCGGTGATCTCCTCAGAGACCGGGTGCTCGACCTGCAGGCGCGTGTTTACCTCGAGGAAGGAGACGGTGCCGTCCTTGCCGATCAGGAACTCGCAGGTGCCGGCACCGACGTAGCCGACCTCCTTGAGGATCGCCTTGGACGCGCGGTACAACTCGGCGTTCTGCTCATCGGTGAGGAAGGGGGCTGGTGCCTCCTCGACGAGCTTCTGGTGGCGGCGCTGCAGCGAGCAGTCGCGGGTCGACACGACGACGACGTTGCCGTGCGCATCTGCGAGGCACTGCGTCTCGACGTGGCGGGGCTGGTCGAGATACTTCTCGACGAAGCACTCGCCGCGGCCGAATGCGGCGATCGCCTCGCGGGTGGCCGAGTCGAACATCTCGGCGACCTCGCCGCGCTCGCGGGCGACCTTGAGGCCGCGGCCGCCGCCGCCGAATGCCGCCTTGATGGCCACGGGCAGGCCGTGCTCGTCGACGAAGGCGAGAACCTCTGCGGCATCCGCGACGGGGTTCAGGGTGCCAGGGGCCAGTGGAGCGCCGACCTTCTCCGCCACGTGGCGGGCCGACACCTTGTCGCCGAGCTTCTCGATGGCCTCGGGGCTCGGGCCGATCCAGGTGAGGCCGGCGCCGATCACGGCGCGGGCGAAGTCGGCGTTCTCGGCGAGGAAGCCGTAGCCGGGGTGCACGGCGTCTGCGCCGGAGCGGCGCGCGATCGAGAGCAGCTTGTCGATGACGAGGTAGGTCTCCGCGCTGGTGGTGCCGTCGAGGCCGTACGCCTCGTCGGCGAGCTTGGCGTGCTGGGCGTCGCGGTCCTGGTCGGCGTAGACGGCGACGGAGAGGATCCCGTGGTCGCGAGCGGCTCGCATGACGCGGACGGCGATTTCGCCTCGGTTAGCGACGAGGACCTTGGTTATGCGCGACATAGTTCCCTAGCTTATTGCCCAGACCGCGCCCGCCTTTGGTCGGTATCGACAAACATGCGCTGTGAGCGCTGCGGATGTCGACAACGACGAGCTGCGCCGAGCGTCAGCCGCGGTTCCACAAACTGGGCCAGCTGACGCCCAGCTCGCGCACCAGATCACGCAACGTGGACAGCGAGAGCCCGACGACGGTGCTCGGGTCGCCCTCGACGCGGCGGATGAATGGGCCGCCCAGGCTGTCGATCGTGAACGCTCCCGCAACCGCGAGGGGCTCACCGCTTGCGATGTAGGCGTCGATCTCGGCCTCATCCGGCTCGGCGAAGCTGACCGTGGCCATGTCGGCGCGACCGACGGCACCGTGCAGCTGCCCGCCACGGTGATCGATCAGCCAGTGGCCGGACCAGAGTTCGCCGCTCTTGCCGCGTTGCGCCAGCCAGCGCTCGCGCGCGACCTCCGGGCGGTGCGGTTTGCCGAAAATCTGCCCGCCGAACAGGAAGGCGGAGTCGCCGCCGAGGATGAGCCCGTCGATGGGTGCGCCGCCGACTTCCGCCCCGACGATCGCCTCGGCCTTGGCCCTGGCGAGCAGCTGCACCATCTCGGAGGCCGGCAGCGGTCCGCGCTCCGCCTCGACACGGGCGACGAGCGCGTCCTCGTCGACGCCGGGGGAGTGCGTGAGCGGTTCGATGCCTGCGGCGCGCAGCGTGGCCAGGCGGGCCGGCGAGGTCGAAGCGAGGTAGAGGCGCATCGGGGGCCTTTCGGATGGTCGCGGTGTGGGACGATCAATACATGGGTAATCGAGCACGTTCCGCAGCATCCGCACGGCCGAAGGGCGCAGCGTCGCCCGGCACTCGAGCCGAGCGCAAGCCGGCCGGGCCGAACGTCGGCACCGAGGTCGAGCTCGACGTCACCAACGTAGCCCACGGCGGCGTCTTCGTCGCCCGCAGCGAGGGTCGCGTGATCTTCGTCAGCGACACCCTCCCCGGAGAGAAGGTGCGCGCACGCATCACGGATGACGGCCACGCCAGCTTCTGGCGCGCGGAGACCCTCGATGTGCTCAGCGCAGCTCCGGAGCGCCGCGAGCACATCTGGGCGGAGGCCGCGCTCAGCCGCGACCCCTCCGAGCGCGCCGGCGGCGCCGAGTTCGGCCACATCACCATGGACAAGCAGCGCGATCTGAAGCGCGCAGTGCTCGTTGACTCGCTGCAGCGCTTCGCGAAGCTCGGCAGCGACGTCAC
>JBEVGZ010000018.1:0-5050 GCA_040511515.1 Microterricola sp. | reverse complement strand
GCCACAGCTTCGCGAGCATCGCGGGCACGTACTTCCAGAAGGTGAGCAGATCGCCCCACTGGATGTCGCAGACCCAGAGCGCTCCGACGACGATCGCGGCGGCGATCGCCGACCAGACGGCGTTCTTGCGCCGGCTGGAGGTCCACGGGCGGCGCATGGCCGCATCGACGTCGGCGAAGCCGGCAACGCCGTGCGGCGCGAGCAGGGTCTGTTCGGTGCGCGCGGCGAAGCGCCCCTTCACGCCGCGGCCGGCTTTGCTGGCGGCGCGCACGGTGCGGTCGCCGAGGCCGCGCCCGCTCGGTGCGACACCGAGCAGCGAGGTGCGCACGGCGGAGGAGACGATCTCCATGACGACGCAGAGCAGGAAGATGACGAGGGCGAGGCCCATCGCCAGCGGGTAGTCGAGCGACTGCAGCGCGAAGGCGAGGTCGTGGCCGAGGCCGACGACACCGACGTAGCCGAGGATCACCGAGCCGCGCAGGTTGATGTCGTTGCGGTGCAGGATCGTGGCGACGAACGACGGCGCGACCTGGGGCATCACCCCGCTGAAGAACTGCTGCGCCGTGCTGCCGCCCGCCGCGCGGATCGCCCGGCGCGGGCCCTCGTCGATCTGCTCGATGGCGTCGGCGAAGAGCTTGGAGATCATGCCGATCGAGTGGATGCCGATGGCGATGATGCCGGGCAGCGCACCGAGTGTGAACATGCCGGCGAGGATCATCGCGATCACCACGTCGGGGATCGCGCGGGTCACGACGCCGATGGAGCGGCCGGCGACGCGCCAGCCCCGGCCCGGCGTGGTGTTGTCGGCGGCCAGGTAGGCGACCGGCAGCGAGAGCACCGCGGCGAGCAGGGTTCCGATGATGACGATGCCGAGGGTGAGCGCCGTCGACCAGAGCAGCTCGCCGAGCGGCGGGAATTCGAGCGGCAGGGCGCGTGAGAGGAAGTTCTCGGCGTTGCCCCAGCTGGCGACGATGTCCGGCAGCGAGATGCCGACGCTCGCGAACGACCACGCGGCGGCGGCGAGCACCAGCAGGATGGCGACGATCGCGGCGATCCGCTCCGGCGAGGTGCGCGGCCGTTCGGGGGCGACGATATCCAGCGGCCGGCTGAGTGTTGCGGAGCTCATCAGGCGTTCGCCTGGCCGGCGGGTGACGCCTCACTGCCGGCATCCGCCTGCGCGGACGTCGACGGGGCCGCTGCCGACGACGGCGCCGCGAATTGCAGCTCGAGCTCGCTGATGGCACGGAACTCGCTCGTCGTCGTGGCGACGCGACCGTAGATCTCCATCACCTCGGACTTGCTGAGGCCGGCGGTAGGGGTGTCGAGCACGACCTGGCCGTGGCGGAGACCGACAATGCGGTCGCCCCAGCCGAGGGCGAGATCGACCTGGTGCAGGCTGCACAGCACCGTCAGCCCATTGTCGACGGCAATCTCGCGGATGAGGTTCATGACCTGCTCGCTGGACTCGGGGTCGAGCGACGCGACGGGCTCGTCGGCGAGCAGCACCTCCGGGTTCTGCATGAGCGCCCTGGCGATGGCGACGCGCTGCTGCTGGCCGCCGGAGAGGGTGTCCGCCCGCTGGTACGCGGCCGAGAGCAGGCCGACGCGGTCGAGGTGGCCGAGGGCGGCACGCTTGAGCTCGCGGGGGTAGCTGATGAGTCCGAGGCGCGGGCCGCGGAGTGCGGCGAGCGCGCCGGTGAGCACGTTCTCGAGCACACTGAGCGAGCCGACGAGTTCGAACTGCTGGAAGACGAAGCCGATGCGGCTGCGCAGCTGGCGCAGTTCCCGCCCGGTGAGCTGTGAGAGGTCCCGTCCCAGCACGCTGATCTCGCCGCTGCTCGGCTGCTCGAGGCCGTCGACGTGGCGCAGCAGTGTCGACTTGCCGGAGCCGGAGAGTCCGAGCAGTACGACGACCTCGCCGCGCTTGACCTCGAGGTTCACATCGCTGAGCGCGGCCAGCTCGCCGAAGCGTTTGCCGAGGCCGCTCATGCGCACAACCGTTTCGGCCTCTGCCGCGGTGGTTTCGGCGGCAGCGGGCGCGGATCCGGGCTGTGCGGATTCGGGTTGTGCAGATTCGGGCTGTGCAGATACGGGCTGAGCAGTCATCGGCGCGGGCACGAGCTCGGTCATGGCTGGGGTTCCTTCGGTGCTGGTTGGTGTTGTGGTGAGGCTGTGCGAGCGGGTTCCGGAAGCCGCGGCTGCGGCATCCGGAACCCGTTCAGGTGCTATTCGCTGCTGGCGGTGCTGACTACTGGCACTGCTTGGCGTTGGTCTTCTCGCAGATGTCGCGGATGACGTCGTAGTACTCGTCGTCGACCGGGGAGAGCGCGTAGAAGGTGTTGATGAAGCCCTCGGAGTCGGCGTTCTTGATGCCGGCTTCCTGGATGTCGGTGATCGTGATGTTGCTCAGGCCGTCGATGATCGTGGTCTTGAGCTCGGCCGGCAGGCTGTTGGAGACGACCATCGGGGCGCCGGGGACCTTGGTCTTGGCGATGATCTTCACGCCGGCCTGGTTCTCGGCGACGGAGTCCTCGGCGAAGCCGGCCTCACACTCGACACCCTCGGAGGTCTTGAGGGCCGAGACATCGTGCTTGCCTGCGAAGACCGGCGTGACGTCCGTCTCCGGGTCGATGCCGGCCTCGAGCAGGTTGTAGCTCGGGAACAGGTAGCCGGAGGTCGAGCTCGGGTCGACGAAGCAGACCTTCTTGCCCTTGAAGCCGTCGATCGAGGTGATGCTGCTGCCCTCCGGCACGATGGCCTCGGAGTAGTAGCCGGGCTCTTCGCCCTCTTCGGTGATGATCGAGGCGAAGGGCGTGATCTCGGCGCCGTTGTTGGTGGCGGTGACGTAGGTGAAGCCGGAGAAGCTGGCGACGTCGATCTTGCCCGCGACGGCGGCCTCGATGAGCGCGGCGTAGTCGGTCGACTCGTGGTACTCGACCTCCTTGCCGGTGATCTCGGCGATGTAGTCCATCAGCGGCTGGTAGTTGGTCTGGGTGTCGACCGTGTCCGGAACGACACCGAAGACGAGCGTTGCGTCATCCTTGGCGAAGCTGACGGTCTCGGCGTTGGCGTCACCGGCGGCGGCGGCATCGTCGGTGGTTCCGGCGGCGGGGGCACAGGCGGCGAGCCCGACGGTCAGTGCGAGTGCCGCGCCGACGGCGAGCAGACGCGGAAGGGTGAACGAGCCGTTGGTCGGCTTGGAAAGCAATGACACGGATGTGACCTTTCAGGATTCCGGCAGGTGCGAATGCTGTGTGAGTGCCGGCGGACATCGATCACGGTAGGCAGGCAGAACAAACCGACGGTCGCGCATCGGTTACGCGCGAGTGAACGCAAGCTGCACAACGCGTCCGGAGACGACGAACGGGCCGCCATCCAGAGGATGACGGCCCGTTCGTGTGGGTCGGTGAGGGAGGTGTCGCGCTAGGCGCCGGCCCGCGTCTCGGCAATGTAGCCCTCGATCCGGTCTCCGAGTGCGTCAAGCCGGGCGCGATCGCTGCTGCTGAGCGCCGGGAATGGCCGGCGGCAAGAACCGAAGTCGCCGATCCCCCGCCCGGCGAGGTACTTGGCTGCCGGGAAGACCCCGACCTCGACGATCTCGGCGACGACGTCATTGATGCGTTGTTGGACCCGCTGGGCTCCCGGGATGTCGCCGGCTTCGAACCGCTCCCTGACCGCAACGAACAACTCGATCTGCAGACCGACCGTCGTGCCGATGGTTCCTCGTGCACCAGCGGCGAGCGCCGAGAGGTACACCTCGTCGAAGCCGTTGATGTATGCCTTGTCCGGGTGTGCACTGCGCATGCGTTCAAGCGCGTACATGTTGTGCGCGGTCTGCTTGACTCCGATGACGCGCGGGTCGGCGAGCAGCGCACCCGCCGAGGCCGCCGTGAACTCCACACCGGTGAACTGCGGGATGTTGTAGACGATCATCGGCAGCGGCACGGCGTCCATCACCGCGAGGTAGTGCGCGGTGATGGCCTCCGGAGAATAGGAGTAGTACACGGGCGGGATCATCGAGACCGCCGCGGCACCGCTCAGGAGCGCCGCATCCGCCAGCTCGATCGAGTCGGCTGTTCGCAGCGTTCCGACATGTGCGACGACTGGCACGCGGCCGCCGGCGGCCTCGACCGCCCTCCTGGTGATGGCCTTGCGCTCCTCCAGCGAGAGCAGGAGCCCCTCGCCGCTTGACCCGCCGCAGTAGATGCCCTCGACGCCACGCGCGATGGATGAGTCGACGAGCAGGGCGAAGGCGTCGAGGTCAACCGATTCGTCTGCCCGCATCGGCGTGACGGTGGCTGACATGAGCACGGAGAGTTCGGCCGCGGTCACCATGCTGTCCACCCTCCGTCGATTACGAGATTCGAGCCGGTCATGTAACTCGACGCGTCGGACGCAAGGAAGACCACTGCACCGTTGAACTCGTCAGCCTCGGCCATCCGCCCGATCGGCATGCGCGCGATGTAGTTCTCCTGGAACTGCGCGTCTTGGCTGCCGCGCCGTACGCCCGATGGCGTGAGCGTATTGACCCGGATCCCCTCCCGACCCCAATAGGTGGCGCAGTAGCGCGTCAGGTTGTAGACGCCAGACTTCGCCGCAGCGTAGGCGACCGGCTTGATGAACGGGATCCCCGTCTGCTCCGCCTTGTACGCGTAGATGTCCTGCACGGGTGAGACCATGCCGTAGATGGATCCGACGTTGACGATCGAGCCGCGCTTGCCCGCCGCGCGCATCCTCGCCCCGACGGCCTGCGTGACGAGGAACGTGCCGACGAGATTCACGTCCACCACCTCGCGGAACACCTCGACGGGGAAGTCCTCGAAAGGCCCGGAGACCTCCGGCGGCGCGCTCGGCTGGGTGTCGAGCCCTGCGTTGTTGATCAGCACATCTGGAACACCCCAGTGCCCTTCGACGGCCGCGACGGCGTCCGTCACGCTCGTCTTCGAGGTGATGTCCATGACGACCGAGAAAAGCCGTTCCGACTCGGCTGCGCCGGGGAACAGGGCGCGCAGACGCGCGTCATCGGCACTTCTGGAGGCCACTGCAACGC
>JBEVGZ010000017.1:0-5145 GCA_040511515.1 Microterricola sp. | reverse complement strand
GGGGATCGCCTTCGTCGGGTTCGCGGTTCTCGGCCGCGCGTTGCGCGGCGTGGAGCGAGCCGTGGACGCCGGGGGAGAAGATGACCAGATCGGCCGACTGCTCACTCCCGGGCGAGTCCTGGTGCTCGGCGTGCTGCTGACGGCGGCAGGCTTCGCCCTCGGCCTGGTTCACAACGACTGGGCTCAGGCTGCCTCGGCGCGGGGTGGGATCCTCCGCGACATCGTGTTCACGGTGGTGCCGGTTCTCAGAACCGTGCTGCTGCCGCTCGGCATCCTGCTGATTCCCGGCTCGTGGCTTCTGCAACTGCTCACGAGCGGCAGCGTCAGCAAAGTCGCAAACTCCCGGGTAGACTAGGCCACTGAACTTCGGCGAGGGATGCCCCTCGAATCGCCCACACGGGTGAATCTGGCATCCGTTATCGACGCGGTGGGAGGGGCTTCACGGCTTGTCCTCACGCTGACATGCGTTCGAGTTGACAATCCAGACCCCCGGTCTGGTCAGACATCGATCTGGGCCATGCGCCCACAAGGAGAATCATCATGAGCGACGTAGACAAGGTTGTAACCGAGGTCCGCGAGTCCTTCGGCAAGGGCGCTGCCCGCAAGATCCGCGCCGTGGGCAAGATCCCCGCCGTCATCTACGGTCACGGCACCGAGCCGCAGCACGTCACCCTTCCGGCACACCAGATGGGCCTGATCCTGCGCAAGTCCAACGCGCTGCTCGACCTGGACATCGCCGGCAAGAGCCAGCTCGTCCTCGTCAAGGACGTCCAGAAGGACCCGGTTCGCCAGATCATCGAGCACATCGACCTCATCGTCGTCCGCAAGGGCGAGAAGGTCCAGGTCGAGGTTTCGATCCACGTCGAGGGCGAGTCCTTCGGTGGCACGCTCGTCGACCAGGGCCTGCACACCCTGCTGCTCGAGGCTGAGGCCACCCACATCCCGACGCACGTCGTCGTCAACGTTGAGGGCTTCGAAGACGGCGCCGAGGTGTTCGCCAAGGACATCGAGCTGCCCAAGGGTTCCTCGCTGCTCACCGACCCCGACGCCCTCGTCATCGCCGTGCACACGCAGGCTGCAGCCAAGGCTGACGAGACCCCGGCAGAAGCTGCCGAGTAATCATTTTCACCCTGTTTCGCCGGGCGCAGAAGGAGCAAACTGTGAACTCTGTGCCCGGCAACACCTGGTTGGTGGTCGGGCTCGGCAATCCCGGGCCCGGCTACGCCAGCCACCGTCACAACGTCGGCCAGATGGTCGTGGATGAGCTTGCTTCCCGCATCGGTGCGACGTTCAAAAAACACAAGACTCCCGCTCAGGTCGCCGAGGGCTTTCTGCGCCCAGGCGGGCCCAAGCTCGTGCTCGCGAAGTCGAATAGCTACATGAACACCTCGGGCGGCCCCGTCGCGGCGCTGCTGAAGTTCTATTCGTTGCCGCTGGAGCGCCTCATCGTCGTTCACGACGAACTCGACATCCCCTTTGACACCGTCAAGCTCAAGTCCGGCGGCGGTCACGGCGGCCACAACGGCCTGCGCGACATCGCCAAGGCCGCGAACTCTCCCGAGTACGTGCGCGTGCGGGTCGGTGTCGGCCGCCCGCCCGGCCGACAGGATCCCGCCGACTTCGTGCTCCAGGGTTTTTCATCGACCGAGCGCGCCGTGCTGCCGAATCTGCTCTCCGATGCAGCGGATGCCGTCGAGCTCGTCGTCACCGACGGGCTCCTCGCCGCGCAGCAGAAGGTTCACGCCCCCTCCGCCTGAGCCTGCCGGCTCCGTCACCGGGCGACCCGCGACGCCGGATCCTCACTGGCGCGGCTGAACCACCAGCTCCACCAGGTCGTCGACGCGCACGCTCTGATCTGCCGCGGTCGCCAACAGGCGATACAGCACGGCGCCGACGAGCGATTCCGCCAGCACGCCCGGGCTCGCCGCGCCCCGGAGCTGACCACTGGCCCGCGCCTCCTCGAGTCGGACAACGAGAAGCGGCTCGCTCGGAAGGGCGAGATTCTCGTACAGCGCGGAGCGCAGCGCGTCGTCTTCGACGGCCGCCACCACCATGCCGCGCATGAGCGAGCGGAATCCGGGCTCGTCCAGCGCCGTCTGCAGCACGGCCAGCCATTCCGTGAGGTCGGCCTCGAGATCGCCGCTGTTGGCGACGACCGGTGAGAATCCCGGGGTGAGACCATCCAGCACACACTCGGCGAGGATCGCACTCTTCGACGGCCACCAGCGGTAGATCGTCTGCTTGCCGACGCCGGCCTCCGACGCGATCCGCTCAATGGTGAGCCCCGAAAAACCGAGCTCGGGCAACAGCCGGACCGCTGCGTGCATGATCGCCAGCCGCGCACTCTCGCTGCGTGCTCGTCCCGGTCGTGTGCTCCTCATGCACCCCACCATATTCCGGTGCGGGTGGCAGCGGCATCCGGGAACGGGCGGTGGGCGGGTGCGGCAGCCGCCGCCGGCCTGAGCGTGGGCTGGGAACGGGCCGGCCGGTTTTGCAACGAGACGCTTCGTTCCGTAACGTGACAACCCGGACTTGACCTGAAGGAACGACGTGGCTGAACTGCTGTACCGGCTTGGAAAATTCTCTGCGCGTCGCGCCTGGTTGGTGATCATCTCCTGGTTGGCCGTGCTTGCCGTCGCCGGCGGCGCATTCCTCATCGGCTTCAGCTCGCTTGCCTCGAACTTCGACATCCCCGGAACGGCGTCGGGAGAGGTCACCGACGCTCTGGCCGAGGAGCTTCCCGATTACGCGGGGGCATCGGGGACGATCCTGTTCTCCACCTCCGACGGCTCAGAGCTCACCGCCGAGCAGCAGGCAGAGATCTCCGCACTCGTCGACGGCGCCGACTCGCTGCCGGACGTCGCCACCGTGATTGACCCATTCGCGACAGAAGAGCAACGGGCCGAGCAGGCACAACAGCTGGCGGATGCCGAGCAGCAGCTCGCCGAGGGCCAGACCCAACTCGACGCGGGCCGCGAGCAGCTGAACGCCGGTCAGGCGCAGCTCGACGCCGGCCAGGCGCAGCTCGACGCCGCCCAGCAGCAGATCGACGGTGCCCGCGCCCAACTCGAGGCCGCCGGAATGCCGACGGATCAGCTCGAGGCCCAGCAGGCCGAGCTCGACGCGCAGCAGGCCCAGCTCGATGCGCAGGCCGAGCAGATCACGCTCGGACTCGCCGAGCTGGACGCCAAACAGTCCGAGCTCGATGAGGGCGCCGCCACAGCGGAGATGGGAGCAGAGCTCCTCTCGATGGCGGAGAGCATCCGCATGGTCTCGGAGGATGGCTCGACGGCGGTGGTGAACGTGTCGTTCAGCGTGCCGATGCTCGAACTCGACGAGGCGTCGAAGGCGGCAGCGATCGACTACTTCACCGGCACCCCGATCGAGGGAGTCGACGTCTCGTACTCGACCACGATCGGCCAGAGCGTGCCGAGCATCTTCGGTGTCGGCGAGGCGGTCGGCCTCGTCATGGCGGCCATCGTCCTCATCGTGATGCTCGGTTCGCTCCTGGCCGCATCGTTCCCGCTGATCACCGCCCTTGTCGGTGTCGGGATCGGCGTACTCGCCTCGCTCTCCTTCTCCGGCGTCGTGTCGATGACCTCGGTCACTCCGGTGCTCGGCGTCATGCTCGGACTCGCGGTCGGTATCGACTACTCGCTGTTCATCATCAACAGACATCGCAAACAGCTGCTCGCCGGTGCAGAGGTGCGCGAATCGATCGGCCTGGCCAACGGAACGGCGGGCAACGCCGTCGTCTTCGCCGGTGCCACCGTGATCGTGGCGCTGCTCGCGCTCAACGTCACCGGCGTGCCCTTCCTCGGGCTGATGGGCACCGTCGGCGCGGTCTGCGTGCTGGTCGCGGTGCTCCTCGCGGTCACCATGACGCCGGCACTGCTCGGCCTCGCCGGCGAACGGCTGATCGGTCGCCGCGACCGCGCGAAGCTGGCAGAGGGTCCGAAGCCGCAGAAGGCCGTGAAGCCCATGGCGACCTGGCGCGCGGTCGTCACCGCGATCGTGAGCGTTGCCCTGCTCCTGGTCATCGCGCTCCCGGCGCTCTCCATGCGGGTCGGCCTGCCTGACGGCAGCTCCGAGCCGGAGGGCTCGCCAACGTATAACGGCTACACGATCAGTGCCGAACAGTTCGGGGCCGGTTCGAACGCGACTCTGTTGGTGACCGCCGAGCTCCCCGAGGGCCTGAGCGGGGACACCGAGGTGCTCGAGGCGCAGCTCGCCGTCGCCCGGGAGCTCTATGCCCTCGACAACGTGACCGCGGTTGCGCCGATCGCCGTCTCCGACGACAACAGCCTCGCCGCCTTCCAGGTCATTCCGGCGGAGGGGCCGAACGCGGAATCGACCGATGCTCTGGTGCGCGAGATGCGCGCGCTGCCTCCGGTGAACGGAGACATCACGCTCGGCGTCGCCGGTCAGGCGGCGATCAACATCGACATCTCCGAGAGCCTGCTCGACGTGCTGCCGACGTACCTGTTGCTCGTCGTCGGGCTGTCGCTGCTCATCATGATCCTGGTCTTCCGCTCGCTGCTCGTGCCGATCATCGCAACCGGTGGCTTCGTGCTCTCGTTGTTGGCCACCTATGGCGCGACGGTCGCCGTGTTCCAGTGGGGCTGGTTTGCCGACGTCATCGGCCTGCACTCCACCGGCCCGATCCTGAGCTTCCTCCCCGTGATCCTCATCGGAATCCTGTTCGGCCTGGCCATGGACTATCAGTTGTTCCTGGCCTCCGGCATGCGTGAGGCCTATGTGCACGGGGCGAGTGCGCGGGATGCCGTCGCCCAGGGCTTCCGAGCCGGGCGCTCGGTCGTGACGGCCGCCGCCCTCATCATGGTGTCGGTGTTCGGTGGCTTCATCTTCTCGGAGTCCACCATGATCCGCTCGATCGGATTCGGCCTCGCCTTCGGTGTGCTCATCGACGCCTTCCTCGTGCGGATGCTGCTGATGCCGGCCCTGATGCACCTGCTCGGTCAGAGCGCATGGTGGATCCCACGGTGGCTCGACCGCATCATGCCGAACGTCGATGTGGAGGGAGCAGCGCTGGCGCGCCGCCACCACAACTGACGCCGGCAGACGACTGCGGGGGAGTGAGCCGGGTGGCCGGGCATCGCAGGGTGCCCGGCCACCCGGCTTTTG
>JBEVGZ010000016.1:0-7924 GCA_040511515.1 Microterricola sp. | reverse complement strand
GGGTAGTAGCGCCCACAGCAGACGAACTTGATCGCCACAACGTCGAGCGCAGTGCGCCAGTGCACGCAGCGCGTCTGCTCGTCGACGGTCTGGCCGTATACGACGGGAGGATCGATCGGTGCGCCCACCCTGCAATGGTAACCGCAGCCATTCGATCAGCTCTGCCACACGCTATTCCAGGTCGAGGATCCAACCCAGTACGTGCGGGAAGGTGAGCATTGCCGCCACGACGAGCACAAAGATCGCGGTGGTCCACGCAGCCGAGCGGAGTCGAAGCCGACGACCGGCATCGGCCACCTGCGTTCGCGGGCGCTCCGCCCGCGGATCGGTGTACGTCGCGGCCTGGTGTCCGAGTTCCGCGCCGATCAGCTCCGAGAAGAGGAGCATCGCGGTCACCTCGGCCCGGTCAGAGCGTCTCCGGAACTTCTTCGAGGCGACGACGAGCCGGTCTTCGATGACCTCGATGTCCCAATGCCTGCCGTGGTCGATCAGACACACCATCACGTCGGGTGTCAGAAGTTGCAGCGCATCGCGCTCGTAGCCCTGCGGAACGTAGACCGTGAAGTAGCGGTCGAAGTCACCCTCGAGCGAGAGGCGCTGCGTGCCGGGGAGGAGCGAGCGCAGCGATCCGTTGCGGCGCGCATCGATCATGAGGTGTGGCAGGGCTCGCGAGAGTCGCATCTCCATGAAACGGAAGGCGTGACGAGGACCCTTCGGATCGCTCTTGCCACCCGAGTACGCCGCGACGGCAATCTGCAGGGACGGCTTGGGCCCACGATCCCCGTGCCAGAGCGCGAATGTCGCGCGGAACAGCGATGCGCTCGACGGATCGGGGCGATCGCTGAGCCGTGCTGACCTCCGCGGAGCGGGCCGCCCGCGCCCCTCGGCGAAGAAGATCCCCACGCGATCCGGTGCGAAGCCGTTGCGCGAGTACAGCAACCCCCGCTCCGTGGCGAATCGGGCGATCGCGATCCCCCGCCGGGTGTCGAAGGGCAGGGAGAGCAGCACGAGGCTCCAGATCCACAACCCGATCGTGACCCACAGTCCGGCCACGACGGCGAGCCCGCGCACCCAGTCGATCCAGTCGGGCAGCACGATCGTGAAGGGGAATTCCATGGTGAGGCTGGAGGCGACGATGGTGGCGAGCGTCGCGGGCACCAGGAGGAGCGCTCCCTGCACGGCCGAGCGGAAAACGCGGGGATCCTCCTCGCGGACCTCGCGCCACGTCACGGTTGCCGGCCATTCCGAGCGGAACTGGGCGAGCCGGGATGCCGGGGTGCGCGCGCGTTCCATCTCGTTCACGATGTCAGGCTAGCGCAGCCCCGCTCGCGTGCCGTCTCGCCGAGTCCTGCGGTCGAGCCGAGCCCCCACTGACGTTTAGGATAGCCTTACCTCCCCCACCGAAAAGGAACTATCCTCACCATGCGAAATCGACTGATTCGTACAGCCGTCGCCCCCGTCGCCGTGGCGGCGTTGCTCCTCACGGGATGCACGTCGACCGGCGAGAACGCCGCAAGCGATGCCCCAGCCGACGCCGCAACCGACGCGCTCGTGATCTACAACGCGCAGCACGAGCAGCTGACCGAGGAATGGACGGCCGCGTTCACCGAGGAAACCGGCATCGAGGTGTCTCTCCGCAACGGCGGCGACAGTGAACTGTCCAACCAGATCGCCACCGAGGGAGCAGCCTCCCCCGCGGACGTCTTCCTCACGGAGAACTCGCCCGCCATGTCCCTCGTTGAGGAGGCCGGGCTCTTCGCCCCTGTGGATGCCGCGACGCTCGAACTCGTGCCGGAGCAGTACCGGCCATCGTCCGGCGCGTGGACGGGAATCGCCGCACGCTCGACCGTTCTCGTGTACAACCCCTCGATGATCACCGAGGCCGAGCTGCCGAGCTCGCTGATGGATCTGCAGGACCCGACGTGGAAGGGACTGTGGGGTGCGGCGCCGAGCGGCGCGGACTTCCAGGCGATCGTCTCCGCCGTCCTCGCCGTCGAGGGCGAGGACGCGACTCGCACCTGGCTTGAGGGCATGCACGACAACGCCACCGTGTACAACAACAACATCGCCACCATGAAGGCCGTGAATGCCGGCGAGGTACCGGTCGGCGTGATCTACCACTACTACTGGTACCGCGACCAGGCCGGCACGGCGGAGAACAGCGGGAACACGAAGCTGCACTACTTCGGGAACCAGGACCCCGGTGCATTCGTCAGCATCTCCGGTGGTGGGGTGCTGAAGTCCAGCACGCACCCCGACGAGGCCCAGCAGTTCCTCGCGTGGCTCGCCGGCACCGCCGGCCAGACCATCCTCGGCGAGGGATACAGCTTCGAGTACCCGGTCAGCACCGGCATCCCGGCCCGGTCCCCGCTGCCGGCGCTGGACACGCTGGACGCACCGACCATCGACCCTTCGACGCTGAACGGTGCCGACGTCGTCGAGCTGATGACCGAGGCCGGGCTGCTCTGACCCTGACCACGACACCGCGACCGGCGGGGGCACGAGAGCGGAAGCGTCCCCCCGTCGGCCTTGTCGTGCTCGCGGCACTGTTCGCGGCCGCCGCCCTGATCCCCGTCGGCTACGTCATCCAGGCGGCATTCGCCATGGGCTGGGAGCAGTTCGCCGAGCTGGTGTTTCGTCCGCGGGTCGGCGAGTTGCTGACCAACACGGTCCTGTTGGTTGTGCTCGGCGTACCGTGCGCGGTCGTCCTCGGGGTCGGCGGTGCGTGGCTCGTGGAACGCACGAGCCTGCCGGCTCGGCGCGTGTTCGCCGTGCTGCTGGTTGTGCCGCTGACGATCCCGGCGTTCGTGGCGAGCTACGGCTGGGCCAGCGCGATCCCGTCCATCCACGGCCTCGGCGGCGGCCTGCTCGTGGCCACGCTCGCCTACTACCCGCTGGTGTACCTCCCGGCCCTGGCCGCCCTCCGCGGGCTCGATCCCGCGCTCGAAGAGTCCGCCAGGTCACTCGGGATGAACGGATGGCGCGTCTTCTCGCGGGTTGTCCTGCCGCAACTGCGTCTGGCGATTCTCGGTGGTGGTCTCGTCGTCGCCCTGCACCTGCTCGCCGAGTACGGTGCGTTCGCGTTCCTCCGTTTCGAGACGTTCACGACCGCCATCGTCGTTGCCTACCAGGCGACATTCGCCGGCCCGAACGCGGCAGCACTCGGCGTGGTTCTTGCCACACTCTGCTTCGTGGTGCTCGTCATAGAGGCAACCGCGCGTGGACGCCTCCGGTACGCCAGGGTGGGCAGCGGCACGCCGCAACCGGCCAGCCGCGTCGAACTCGGCCGGGTGACACCCCTCGTCATCGCTGCCCTCGTGGTTCTCATCGGCGCCGCAGTGGTCGTGCCGCTGGCGAACGTCGCTCGCTGGCTGTTCGCCACCGACGCCTCCGATTGGCAACCGCTGCTGAATGCCACGTGGCAGACCATCGCGCTCTCGGTCGGCGGTGCCGTGGCAGCGCTCATCGTGGCTCTGCCCATCGCGTGGATCGCCGCCCGCTACCCTGGCCGCACGGCGCGCGCCCTGGAGGGCGCCTACTACGTGGCCAGCAGCCTTCCGGCGATCATCGTGGCGCTGGCGCTGGTGACGTTCACGCTTCGCGTGCTGCCGGCCATGTACCAAACGGTGTTCACCGTGATGGCGGCGTATGTGATCATCTTCCTCCCCCGCGCGCTCGTGTCCATCCGGGCCGGAATCGCACAGGTTCCGGAGAACCTCGAGGAGGTCGCCCGCTCACTGGGCGTCTCTCCGTTCCGGGCGAAGCTGCGTGTCACGGTGCCGCTGCTGCTGCCATCCCTCGCGGCCGGTGCCGCGCTGGTCGCGCTCGGCGCAGCGAACGAGCTCACGGCGACGCTGCTGTTGGCGCCCACCGGCACCCGCACCGTCGCGACCGGGTTTTGGGCCGCGGCGTCAGCCATCGACTACGCCGCGGCAGCACCGTACGCCATCACCCTCGTCCTCCTGTCCATCCCGGCGGTCGTGCTCATGTTCGCCCAAGTCAAAGCTCGGAGGAGCCGATGATGCTTCACCTGACCGATGTGTCGAAATCGTTCGGCGCCACGACGGTGCTCACCGATGTCAGCGTCGCAGTCGAGCGCGGAACGCGGCTCGCGATCGTCGGAGCGTCCGGGAGCGGCAAGAGCACGCTCCTCCGGATCATCGCGGGCTTCGAGGGTCCGAGCACGGGAACTGTCAGCCTCGACGGCCGTCTCCTTGCAAACCCCGTCTCGACTGTCAGCGCCCACCGGCGCGGCATCGGCTACGTCGCCCAGGACGGCGCCCTGTTCCCTCATCTCACGGTGCGCAGCAACATCGCGTTCGGGCTTCGTCGCTCGCCCGGGCGGGATGCGCGTGTCCGCGAGGTGATGGATCTCACGTCGCTCGATCTGGAGCTGTTGGACAGGTACCCGCACCAGCTCTCTGGCGGACAGCAGCAACGCGTCGCACTCGCCAGGGCGCTTGCTCCGGCCCCGACCGTGATACTCCTCGACGAACCGTTCTCGGCTCTCGACACCGGGCTTCGAGCACACACCCGGGCGGCAATGGTCACGGCGTTGGAACGCAGCGGAGTGACCACCATCCTCGTGACCCACGACCAGGAGGAGGCGTTGTCGTTCGGGCAACAGCTCGCGGTGATCTCAGACGGACGCCTGGTCCAGGCAGGTCCCCCGTCGGAGGTGTTCGATGCGCCGATCAGCGCCGCCGTCGCCGAATTCCTCGGCGCCGCCCTCTTCCTGCCTGCCCACACGAGCGGCCCCGCTCGGGCGGTCTGCGCTTTGGGCGAGCTCCATATCCGTCACGACCACAGCCATGGCACAGCGTCCGTGCGTGCGATGCTCCGCCCCGCCCAGCTGCACGTGCGTGAAGCGGACGGCGACGGCGACGCCCGAGTCGTGGCCGCGCGCCAGAATGGCAGCGCCGTCGAGCTCGAGCTCAGGCTCGGAGACGGGTTCACGCTCACCCACCGGGTGCCGTTGTACGACGCTCATCTCTTCCCCGTGGGCAGCGCGGTGGCGATCCGCGTGGACGGCGGAGTCGTGCTCTACCCGGCGGCGGCGACATCCGAGACGCTCGGCACCGCCTTCGCCCGCTGACGTCGGGCGCGCGCCGCGCCGACCGCGCTCTCCGCGAAGCGGTAGCCGTACCACGCAGCGACGCCGACAAGCAGCGACAGGACCGTCCCGAGCCAGGGTGCCGACTGCTCCCACGCCGGGTAGACGACCCAGTGAGTCAGGTAGATGAACAGCGATGCACCCGCCAGCAGCCGGACAAGCGGAACGAGCGGGCGGGGAATCCTCAGCTGCGGCGCCCAGATCAGTACGAGCAGCCCCACGATGACGACCGCTTCCCGGACGGGTTCACCGAAGAACCCGGCGGTGGCCACAACGACCATGGCGGAGACCGCAATGCGCTTTCTCGTTGTGGTGGCCCGAGCGATCACCCAGCCGAGCATGAGGCACCAGAACACGAGTAACGCCGTGTAGCGGTCGACCCGCTGCGCCTCGACGCCGGTCAGCGCGAGCCGTGCCGCGAGGGTCAGCGCCAGCAGCGTGACGGCGAAGGCCCACGGGTACCGACGTTCAGCGCGGTCGATGGGGCGCACAGCGAAGAGGCAGGCCAGGCCGAGCATCGCCCAGACTGCGGCTTCGAGGAACCAGAACTGCCATTGCTCGTTCCACCGGCCGTCTCCTGGCACCACGTTGTTCAGGAGCAGTGCGGTCGTCCAGCTGTACTTGCCGCTGATGAGCGCGACCGCACCGATCCAGAGGACGGCCGGAATCGCAATCTGAGCAGCACTCCGCAGCAGCCGATGGACCCTCGTCGCGCCGGGCACATCCGCCAGCTGGAAACGAGCCAGGTTGTAGCCGGCGACGGCGAGCAGCAGGTGCGCGCCGCCCTTCACCGCGATCAGGTCGGCGTGGGTGGCGACGATCAGCACGATGGCGACAGCACGCAGCACAGCCGGAGTCTCGACTCGTGGGAGGAACGATCGACGGGCCGTCCTCTGCTCTGGCGCCCGTGTGTGTGGTGCCGTGTCTCCGGAGGGGGAACCGGGCGTCTGCGGCGACACCAACTCCCGGGCCGGGCGCGACGGCCAGTCTCTGGGGAGCTGGCCGAGCACATCTTCGAGGCGGAGCGAGGCCTCGACGTAGCTCAGGGAATCCCCGCCGAGGCCGGCGAAGCTGTCGTCAACGCTCGCATCGGGCGTGCCGAGCAGCTCGATGTACAGATCCCGGATGGTCTCGGCCGTGATCACGCCGGCGTCGTCCGGTGTCGCCGCGCGCTCGTCGAGCAGACCGGCATAGCGCACGAGGGCGCCGAAGTCTGGCTTGCCGCTCGACGTGCACGGGAACTCTGAGATGGGGTAGGCACGCACCGCATGAACAGGGATACCGAGCAGTGCGGCGGCGCGCGTACGCGCCTCCTGTACCTGGCGTTCGGAGCGCACGAAGACGAGCAAGCGCTCCCCCGCACTCGCAGTGCGCGTCTCGAAGCCCTCCTCGGCGAGCAGCCGTTGAACGGCATCGAGGTCGACCCGCAGACCGTACACCTTGACGAAGCGATTCATCCGGCCGACGACCTCGAACAGGCCGTCGGCGCGCTGCTTGGCGAGATCGCCGGTGCGAAGCTCGTGCACCGTTCGACCGAGGGTGAAGTCGGCCGGGCTCTCTGCGTAGCCGAGCATCACGTTCGGGCCCTCGTAGACGAGCTCGCCGATCTCTGCCCCCGGCTCGGCGTCGATGCGGAGCCGCCCAGAGGGGATCGGACGGCCGATGGCCCCTGCTGCCTGTTCGGCCAGATCCGCCGGCACGTACGCCATCCGAGCGGTCGCCTCGGTCTGTCCGTACATGACGAAGAAGTCGAAGCCGCGACGCTCGCCAAGCCGGGCGAAACGACGCACGGCCTCCGGCCCCAGCCGGCCTCCCGCCTGCGTCAGGTATCGGATGCTGGCCGGCATCCGTTCGGTGAAGCCGCCCTTCTCCAGCAGCTCGAAGGTGTACGGGACGCCGGCAAAGGACGTGATCTGGTTCGCGAGCGCCTCATCCCAGAAGGCCGTCTCGGTCACCGAGCGAGTAGTGAGAACGACGCGTGCGCCGGAGACCAGGTGGCTGTTGATGACCGAGAGCCCGTAGCAGTAGTGCATCGGCAGGGTGGTCGCAGCACGGTCGGCCGGGGTGAGGCGGAGGTACTCGGCGATCGCGTTGGCGTTGCTTTCGAGGTTCTCGCGCGAGAGTCGCACGAGCTTGGGCGAGCCGGTCGAGCCCGATGTGCTCACCAGGAGGGCCAGCTCGGGGTCGAACTCGTGCGCGGAGCCGACTCGGACCTCGTGGAGCGCCGCGCCGTTGCCTGCTCCGGCGGCGATGACGTCCGGGTCGAACCGCTCCGCGAGCGACGCACGGTGGCGGATCGACGCCTCGTCGTCACCCGGTGCGACCAGGAGGATGGGATGGCCGCCTTCGATGGCCGCGAGGTAGGTGACGAGCGGCTCGAGGTTGTTGGACGCCTGCAGCATGACCAAGCGACGCGTCTCACCGAGCCTGCGGCGACGCTCGGCGACTCGACTCGCAAGTTCGCCATAGCTGAGAGTGCCTTCGTCGCTCACGACTGCGATGTCGTCGTCGGCTCCGCCGAGCAGCGTCAGCTGGGGTGCGGGCAGAGTCGTGAGCACGGCGGACGCCTCCGAAGTAGCAGGATGGGGGATCAAGTAAGCCTACCCTAAGTTGAGCAATCCTCTCGACGCCACCGTGCGAGATCGACGACGACGAGGGACCGCCGACGCGACTGGCCGGGCCCGCTCCGAGGCGGCGATAACCGCCCGCACAACGAAAAAGTCCCGGCCTCTGGGAGACCGGGACTTTCGTGCGATGAGCGCATCTGTTGCGGGGACAGGATTTGAACCTGCGACCTCTGGGTTATGAGCC
>JBEVGZ010000015.1:0-24034 GCA_040511515.1 Microterricola sp. | reverse complement strand
GACGATCATCGAAGTCGACGTCGAAGTCGGGCATGGAGACGCGCTCGGGGTTGAGGAAGCGCTCGAAGATCAGGCCGTGCAGCAGCGGGTCGAGGTCGGTGATGCCCATGGCGTACGCCGCCATCGAGCCGGCACCCGAGCCACGGCCCGGTCCGACGCGGATGCCGTTGCGCTTGGACCAGTTGATGAAGTCGGCGACGACGAGGAAGTAGCCGGGGAAGCCCATCTGCAGGATGACGCTGGTCTCGTAGTCGGCCTGCTTGCGCACGGCGTCCGGGATGCCGTTCGGGTAGCGCACGGCGAGTCCGGCGTCGACCTCCTTGGCGAACCAGGTGTCCTCCGTCTCGCCCTCCGGCACGGGGAATCGCGGCATGTAGCTCGTGGACGTGTCGAAGGTCACGTCGCAGCGCTCGGCGATCAGCAGCGTGTTGTCGCAGGCCTCGATGTTGTCGCGGAAGAGGTGCCGCATCTGGGCGGCGCTCTTCAGGTAGAACTCGTCCGCGTCGAACTTGAAGCGGTTCGGGTCATCCAGCGTCGAGCCTGACTGCACGCAGAGCAGAGCGGCATGCGCGGTGGCGTCGTGGGCATGCGTGTAGTGCAGGTCGTTCGTGGCCACGAGCGGCAGGTCGAGTTCTTTGGCGAGCCGCAGCAGCTCGCTGATGGTGCGGCGCTCGACGTCGATGCCGTGGTCCATCACTTCGACGAAGAAGTTGTCCTTGCCGAAGATGTCGCGGTAGTCGGATGCCGCCTTCTTGGCCTCGTCGTACTGGCCGAGGCGCAGGCGCGTCTGCACCTCGCCACCGGCGCAGCCGGACGTGGCGATGACGCCCTTGGAGTACTGGGCGAGCAACTCACGGTCCATGCGCGGCTTGAAGTAGTAGCCCTCGATCGAGGCCTTCGACGACATCCGGAACAGGTTGTGCATGCCCTCCGTGGTCTCGGAGAGCAGCGTCATGTGCGTGTACGCGCCGGAGCCTGAGACGTCGTCCTCTCCCTGCGCGCCGCTGCCCCACTTGACGCGGGTGCGGTCGCCGCGGGCGGTTCCGGGTGTGACGTAGGCCTCTGTGCCGATGATCGGCTTGACGCCGGCGGCCTTCGCCTGGTTCCAGAAGTCGAACGCACCGAACATGTTGCCGTGGTCGGTGACGGCAATCGCCGGCATGTTCTCCGCGACGACGGCTTCCATGAGCGGCTTGATGTGCGCAGCGCCATCCAACATGGAGTATTCGCTGTGCACGTGGAGGTGAACGAAGGAGTCGTTCGATGTTGTCACGTAGTGCTCCGACTAACTGGAAGTGCTGATGGTCTGCCTGGGCCCCGCCTAGTCGGCGAGCACGTTGAGTGCGTGTTGCAGCTCCGGCGCGTAGGGGGCGCTGAAGCTCACCCACTCCCCCGTCGCCGGGTGCGAGAAGCCGAGCTGCACGGCGTGCAGCCACTGGCGGTCCAGCCCCAGACGAGCGGAGAGCGTCGGATCTGCACCATACATCGAGTCACCGACACAGGGGTGGCGCTGGGCCGCCATGTGCACACGGATCTGATGGGTGCGACCCGTCTCGAGGTGGATCTCGAGGAGCGAGGCGTACGGGAACGCCTCGAGCGTCTCGTAGTGCGTGATGGAGTGCTTGCCGTCGCTCGTGACGGCGAACTTCCACTCGGCACGCGGATGCCGGCCGATCGGCGCGTCGATGGTGCCGGCCAGCGGGTCGGGGTGGCCCTGCACGACGGCGTGGTAGATCTTCTCCACCTCGCGGTCATGGAAGGCACGCTTGAGCTCTGTGTATGCGTGCTCGGACTTGGCGACGACCATGAGGCCGCTCGTGCCTGCGTCCAGGCGGTGCACGACGCCGGCGCGTTCCGCGGCGCCGGAGGTCGAGATGCGGAACCCCGCAGCGGCGAGGGCGCCGACGACGGTCGGTCCCGTCCAGCCGACGCTCGGGTGTGCTGCGACACCGGCCGGCTTGTTGATCACGACGATGTCGTCATCGTCGTGGACGATCGTGAGATCCGGCACGGCGATCGGCACGATCTCCAGCGGAGACTTGCTCTGCCAGTTCACCTCGAGCCAGGAACCGGCGCGGAGCTTGTCGGACTTGTCGACGGAGGAGCCGTCGAGGCTGACGCCGCCGGCCTCGATCACCTCGGCCGCGAAGTTGCGGGAGAACCCGAGCAGCTTGGCCAGCCCGGCGTCAACGCGCAGCCCGGCGAGTCCGTCGGGTACGGGGAATGAACGTGATTCCATGTCTACGGCGCCGGCACTTCGTCTGTGGATGCTGCGGCTGCGCCGTCATCCTTCTGGCTGGTGGAGTCCTGCTTGTTCTTCTTCGGTTCGACCGTGCGAACACCGTCGAGTCCGATGCCGCGCAGCGTGAGGATCATGAACAGACCCATGCTGCAGACGATCGCGATGTCGGCGAAGTTGTAGATCGCCGGGAGCATCCACGGTGTGTAGATGAAGTCGATGACGTGACCCTCCGGGAAGCCGGGGTCACGGAAGTAGCGGTCGGTGAGGTTGCCCATGACGCCGCCGAGCAGAAGCCCGAAGACGATGGCCCACGCGATGGAGCGGATGCGACGAGCAAACCAGATGATGAACACGATCACGGCCGAGGCGATGATCGTGAAGATCCAGGTCTGCCCACTGGCGAGGGAGAAGGCGGCCCCGGGATTCCGCACGAACTGCAGTTGCAGAACGTTGCCGAGAACCGGGACCACCTCCCCTTCGCTCAGATTCGAGACGACGAGGTACTTGCTGAACTGGTCGAGACCATAGGCACTGAGAGCGACGAGGGCCAGGACAACAAGCGCGACGGCGCTGACCTTCCCTCGGGAATCAGACCCCAAAGCCCTGGAAGCTCGGGGCGGGCGCGTCGTTGCCCTGTGCACCGAAACCGGCGGACGGCGCCTGAGCGGCCGAAGCGTCGAGATCGCGCAGCTGACCCTCGATGTAGCTCTTCAGCTTGGCGCGGTAGTCGCGCTCGAAGGTGCGGAGCTCTTCGATCTTGGCCTCGAGCGTCGAACGCTCCTTCTCGAGCGCGCCGATCTGGGCGCGCTGCTTGGCCTCGGACTCGGCCACGACGCGGGCAGCGGTTGCGTGACCCTCGGCGATGAGTGCGTCACGCTTCTCAGCGCCCTCACGCACGTGCTCCTCGTGCAGGCGGCGAGCCAGCTGCAGGAGGTTCGTGGTGCTGGCCTGCTCCTCGGCCTCGGCGGATGCCGAAGGAACGACGGGAGCGACGATCGGGGCTGCAACGGGGGCCGGCGTCGGCTCCGGAGCAGTGAAGCTGGGCACGGGGGCCGGAGCGGCTGCCTGCGGTGCACCGCTCTCTGCGGCGGCGAGGCGCTGACGGAGCTCCTCGTTCTCGCCGTTCAGGCGACGCAGCTCGACGACGACCTCGTCGAGGAAGTCGTCAACCTCGTCCTGGTCGTATCCCTCGCGGAACTTGGTCGGCTGGAACCGCTTGTTGACTACATCTTCCGGAGTTAGCGCCATGGCTTTCCACCCTTAGAACTTGGTTGTGAACAGAAGGTTACGTGTGAGCAACGCTAACAAAGGTCGTTGCTCTCACGCACGATGAACCGTCGTACGGTGTCACCGATTCAGGATACTCGCAGCAGCGCCGGCGACGCTGACCGAGTACACAGCATTGGATGCTGCATGAGTGTTGACGCTCTCGCTAGACATAGCGGAATGCGCCGACGATCGGCATCAGGATGATGACGAGCAGCATGGTCAGGCTCCAACCGAAGTCGAAGGCAACGGATCCGAAGCGGAGGGGCGGCAGGATCCGACGGAAGAACTTGATCGGCGGATCGGTGATCGTGTACACGAATTCGACCAGGATCAGGGCGAAAGCACGCGGACGCCACGACCGGTTGAAATTGCGCACGAGGTCGAGCACGAACCGCGCCCACATCGCAAAGAAGTAGAGCAACAGAAAGAAATACAGAATCCCCGCGATCAGGGCAACGATGGTCACAGACTAATTATGACTGTGCAAAGAACGAAGCATCGACATCGGAGTCGGTCTCACCGTTCTCGCCGCTCACGATGACGTGCGACGGGGAGAGCAGGAAGACCTTGTTCGTGACGCGCTCGATCTTGCCGTACAGACCCTGTGAGAGGCCGCTGGCGAAGTCGATGAGACGGCGGGCGTCGCCCTCGCTCATCTGCGAGAGGTTGATGATGACAGGGATGCCGTCGCGGAAGCTCTCGGCGATGATCTGCGCGTCGCGGTACTGACGCGGGTGCACGGTGAGGATCTCGTTCATCTCTGCCGCCTGAGTGGTCTGCTTGGGAACGGGGGCCTTGCGCAACGGCGTGACCGGTGCTGCGTTCTTGGTCGGCGCTGCAACCGGGGCCTGCGCGACCGGGGCTGCGGCGGCAGCCGGCTCGTCGTACTCGAGCTCTTCGTCTGCCAGTCCCAGATAGACCATGGTCTTCTTGAGCGGGTTGGACATTACTACCTCCGTGTCAGGATCCGTCTTGTTTGAGATTAACCGGGCTGCGGGCGATTCCCGGTAATGGCGGTGCCAATACGCAGGTGTGTCGCCCCCTCGGCGATGGCTGCGGCGAAGTCTTGCGACATGCCCATGGAGAGCGCTGTTGCATCCGGGGCGATGCGCTGAACGGACTCGGAGAGCTCGCGCACACGGGCGAATGCCCGGCGCGGTTCCTCGCCGAGCGGAGCGACGGCCATCAGGCCGAGAAGGCGCAGACCGGGTGTGGCCAGCGTCTGCTCAACAAGTGTCGGCAGCTCGGCGGGAGCGACCCCGCCACGCTCGAGATTGTCGGTCAGGTTCACCTGGAGGAAGCAGTCGATGACGCTCTCGTCGGATGCCAGCGCACTCAGCAGCGCCGGCCGGTCGATCGAGTGGATCACGTCTGCGTATGCACGCACCTGCTTGGCCTTCTTGCTCTGCAGCTGGCCGACGAAGTGCCAGCGCAGCGGCAGCCCGGAGAGCTCGGCCGCCTTCGCCTGGGCCTCCTGGTGGCGGTTCTCCCCGACATCGCGAATGCCGAGCGCGGAGAGCTCGGCGACGAGCGACGCCGGGTGGAACTTCGTCACGACGATCGTCGTGACGCTGCTCGGCTCCCGGCCCGCCGCCCGCGCGGCATCCGCGACGCTGCCCTGCACCGCCGCCAGCCGCTCGGCCAGGGCGGAGCCGGTGGCCGCGCCACCGGCCCGCCCGTGCTCGCTCATGCCTGTGCTACTTGAGGAAGTCGGGGATGTCGAGGTCGTTGTCGTCCTCGGCGAACGCCGGGTCGCTGACGGCTGCCTCGGTGGCGCTGACCTCTGAGCTGTGCCACGCGGACTCGACGAGTGCGTCGATGTCGCTCGCGGTGGGCTCCTCGGCAACGGCCGTGACGGTGGCACCGGCGGCGGCGGCGCCGACACCGGCGGTCACGAAGTTGCTGCGACGCGAGTCGGAGGACTTCGTCTGCGGCTCTCCGCCGTCGAAGCCTGCCGCGATCACGGTCACGCGCACCTCGTCACCCAGGGTGTCGTCGATGACGGCACCGAAGATGATGTTGGCCTCGGGGTGGACGGCCTCCTGGACGAGGCGGGCCGCGTCGTTGATCTCGAAGATGCCGAGGTTCGATCCACCCTGAATCGAGAGCAGCACGCCGTGCGCGCCATCGATCGATGCCTCGAGCAGCGGGCTGGCAACGGCCAGCTCCGCGGCCTTGATGGCACGGTCGGCGCCGCGCGAGGAGCCGATGCCCATGAGCGCGGAGCCTGCGCCCTGCATGACCGACTTGACGTCGGCGAAGTCGAGGTTGATCAGACCGGGGGTCGTGATCAGGTCGGTGATGCCCTGCACACCGGCGAGGAGCACCTGGTCGGCGGTCGCGAAGGCGTCGAGCATGCTGATGCCGCGGTCGCTGATCTCCAGCAGGCGGTCGTTCGGCACGACGATGAGGGTGTCAACCTCTTCCTTGAGGGTGCTGACGCCGGTCTCGGCCTGAGCCTGACGACGCTTGCCCTCGAAGCCGAACGGCTTGGTGACGACACCGATGGTGAGTGCGCCGATCGACTTGGCGATGCGGGCGACGACGGGGGCGCCACCGGTTCCGGTTCCACCGCCTTCACCGGCCGTGACGAAGACCATGTCGGCGCCGGCGAGGGCTTCCTCGATCTCTTCGGCGTGGTCCTCAGCCGCACGGCGGCCGACCTCGGGGTCTGCGCCGGCACCGAGGCCACGCGTGAGATCGCGACCGACGTCGAGTTTGACGTCCGCATCACTCATCAGCAACGCCTGGGCGTCGGTGTTGATGGCGATGAATTCGACGCCACGCAACCCGAGCTCGATCATGCGGTTGACAGCGTTGACACCGCCGCCGCCGATACCGACGACCTTAATTACGGCAAGGTAGTTCTGATTTGTTGACACGTCCGGCCTCCGGTGGAAACTCTCAACTTCTTGTCGAAGCTTAAAGTTATGCTGAGTATGCAATTCCTAAGCTCGAAGCTATGCGCAGCCACAGATTCGCACGGCAGGCGCGCCCGCGTGTCGTGAATTCTGCTCGCAATCCATGGCAGCGTTCGTGCATGCCTGGCGTGTCGCAGCAGCGGGGTCAGCGGACGACGGGGCTCGCTGGCGATGAGACGTCATAGACGGAGACCGTGCCAGGGGGCGCCGCCGCCATCAGCTTGCTCAGGACGAGGGCCTTGAGCGCGGATTCCTCCGCACTCCCCCACGCCACGCTGGCCCCTCCGACGAGCCCGAGGCTCACGTCGTCCGTGCTGGCCGCGCGCACGACGTCGACCTGTGGGCGAATGTCGTCCGGCAGCGCCTGCACGACGCTGCCGGCCGCGGCGAGGCCCTCGGCGCCTGCCGCCTCGACGACAGGGAAACCCTCCGGCCGCTCCGGGGTGGTCTGGATGACGACACCAGCGGCATCGACGAGGTCGAAGCCGTTCGCGCCGGCGATCGCCCCGATCGGGGTGCGCTCGACGATCCGCACGACGAGGGTGTTCGGCGGCCGGCTCTCTGTCGAGAAGCTCTGGATGAGCGAGAACTGGGACAGATCCGTCTTCACCTCACCGAGGTCCACGAGCGGCAGCGGCGTGCCGAGCTGGCCGCCGAGCGCGGCGGAGACGTCGGAGGCGAGCAGTCGGTTCGTGCCCTCCACCTGAATCGTCGTGAGGGCCATCAGGGGCGAGAACGTTCCGACGGCGACGAAGATCGCGAGCGCGAGCACCGCGCCGATACCCGTGAGCCAGGCGGTGCGGCGCCGGCGCAAGTGCCGGGTGAAGCGGCGCACCTCCGCACGCTCGTATGCACGGCGCGCCTTCGTGGCCGCCCGCAGACGGGCGCGGGCGCTGCTCGGTGTGAGCGGCTCAGCCTCCGGGTCCGCTGCCGTTTCCGGTTCGGGTTCCGGCTCCGCCCGAATACCCGGGATCACCGAGGTGATCTCCGTGACCGGAGCGAGTGGTCCCGTCGACGCCGCGTGCGGCGGCTGCACGCCCTGAACCGCGATCGGCTCCGTCACGGCATCCGGTTCGCCCGCCGCACCGGCGGTGGTCGGCGCGGATGCCGGCTGCTGCTTGTTCATCCACCACGCCGTCGGCAGCTTGGCGGCCGGCACGCGCGGCGCCCGGGGAATCGGAGCTTTGGGAGCTGGCGCCTTCTGCGCGGGTGCTTTCTGCGCGGCTGCCTTCTGCGCGGCTGCCTTCTGCGCGGCTGCCTTCGCGGGCGCCTTGGGCGCAGCTGCCTTCGCGTCGCTCTGACCCCGTTGGCGCGCCGAAGCGGCCGGGGCCGCCGGCGGCTCGAATCCCTGGGGTCGCTTCATCCTGGTCTGTGCCCGTTATGCCTTCGAGCGCTGCAGCGCCTCAAGCAGCTGCGGAACGATGCGGTACACGTCGCCGCAGCCGAGGGTGATCACGAAGTCGCCGTCGCGGGAGATCTCCGCGGTGTGATCCGCGGCCGCCTGCCAGTCGGGAACGAACGCCACGTGGGATGGGTCGGTGAAACGCTCGGACACGAGCGCACCGGTGACACCGGGCTCCGGGTCCTCACGGGCGCCGTAGACGTCGAGCACGACGGTCTCGTCTGCGTACGTCTCGAGCACCTCGGCGAACTCCTTCGCGAAGAGTCGGGTGCGGCTGTAGAGGTGGGGCTGGTGCACGGCGATGATGCGCCCGTTGCCGACGACGGTGCGGGCGGCCGAGAGGGCGGCCGCGACCTCGGTCGGGTGGTGGGCGTAGTCGTCGTAGACGCTCACGCCGCCGACGGTGCCGTGCAGCTGGAAGCGGCGCTCGGTCCCGCCGAACTCGGCGATGGCGGCGAGGGAGGCTGCCGGCTCGAAGCCGAGGCCGACGAGCACGGCGAATGCGCCGGCCGCGTTGATGGCGTTGTGGAGGCCGGGGATGCGCAGCTGGGCGCGGTAGTCCTCGCCCTGCCAGCTCACGCTGAAGGCGACGGGCCCGTCGGTGTCGACCGAGTGCACGCGCACGGTGGCGTCCGCGGCCTGACCGAAGGTGATCACGCGCTTCTCCGGGTGGCTCGCGCGCAGCTTGGCGGTGACGCCGACGGCTCCTGCGTCATCCGACGACACGACAACGAGCTCGCTCGCCGCCGCGGAGAACGACACGAAGGCGTCGTGGAAGGCCTCGAGGGAGCCGTAGTGGTCGAGGTGGTCAGGATCGACGTTCGTGATCAGGGCGACGGCCGTGTCGTAGAGCAGGAACGATCCGTCCGACTCGTCGGCTTCGACGACGAAGAGTTCACTCTCGCCGCGGGCCGAGCTCACGCCGAGCGAGTCGATGACGCCGCCGTTGACGAAGCTGGGGTCGGCGCCGATGCCGAGCAGGCCGGTGACGATCATGCCCGTCGACGTCGTCTTGCCGTGTGCACCGGCGACGGCGACGAGGCGGTGCTTCTGCACGAGCCAGGCGAGGGCCTGTGAGCGGTGCAGCACGGGGAGCCCGCGCTCCAGGGCGAGCACGTACTCGGGATTGTCCTGCCAGAGCGCACCGGTGACGATGAGCGTGTCGGCGTCACCGACGTTGGCCGCGTCGTGCCCGACGGTGATCGTCGCGCCCAGTTCGCGCAGTGCGGCGATGTTGGCGCTGTCGCGCACATCGGAACCGCTCACCGTGTAGCCGGCCCCGAGGAAGAGCCGCGCGATGCCGCTCATGCCGGAGCCTCCGATGCCCACGAAGTGCACAGCACCCAACTCGGTGGGAACGGTGATGCTGAGGTCGGGCTTGATTGTCACGGCTGAGAGCCTTCCATTGCGTCGAAAAGAATCGGGGTCACTGTGCTCGTGCACGGCGACAAGGTTACGCGCCCCGGGTGGGGATCTCGTGCGCGCCACCGCGACCGGCCAGCGACTCGCGGATCAATGCCAGCATCCTGGCAGAGCCGTCCGTCACGCCGACGGATGCCGCCCGCCCGGCCATCGCCTGAATCCCGGCGCGGTCGGCGAGTACAGGCAGAAGCGTGCCGGCCACCCATTCGGGCAGGAACTCCGCATCGTCGACGAGAAGCGCCCCTCCGGCCTCGACATCGGCCGCGGCGTTGAAGCGCTGCTCGCCGTTGCCGACCGGGTATGGCACGAAGACGGCGGGCAGACCGAGCGCGGTCAGCTCGCTCACCGTTGCCGCTCCCGCACGCGAGACCGCGAAATCGGCGGCGGCGAGGGCCAGGTCCATCCGGTCGCAGTAGGCCAGCAGCGTGTAGCCGGCGACGCCTGGATCGGTGATCTCGGCGTTGTCGCCCGTGATGTGCAGGATCTGCCAGCCGGCGGCCACGATCTGGGCCGCACTGGCGTGCACCGTGGCGTTGATCCGTCGTGCCCCGAGCGAGCCGCCCGTCACGAGCAGCACCGGCCTCTGCTCATCGAGGCCGAAGAAGCGAAGTGCTTCGGCCCTGGCGGCGGCACGGTCGAGGGTCTCGATCTCCGGGCGCAGCGGCATCCCGACGAACCGCGCATTGCGGATCGGGGTGTCGTGGAAGGCAACGCCGACGTAGGGCGTCGAGCGTGCACCGAGCTTGTTGGCCAGGCCCGGCTTCGCGTTGGCCTCGTGGATGACGACGGGGATGCCGGCACGCTTGGCCGCCAGGTACGCCGGTGTCGAGACGTAGCCGCCGAAGCCGACGACGACGTCGATGCCGCGCTCGGCGATCATGGCCTGCACGCGGCGCACCGTGCCGCGCAGCTGTCCGGGGAAGCGCAGCGCGCTCATGCTCGGTCGGCGGGGAAACGGCAGCTTGGGAATGGTGACGAGCTCGTAGCCACGTGCGGGCACGAGTCGGGCCTCGAGTCCCTCTGCCGTGCCGAGCACGATGACCTCGGCGTCCGGTTCGGCGGCGCGGATCGTATCCGCGACCGCGAGGAGGGGGTTGACGTGGCCGGCGGTGCCTCCACCGGCGAGGAGATAGCGGGTCACTCAGGAACTCTCATGTGGTCTGGACGATGGTCGGCGGACACCGATCAGGCCGCGTCGGGCCGGAATGCCGAGGGCTTCGCGTTCCTCCGGTGTGTGTCTGGCGAAGGAGAGCACGATGCCGATGCCGATCAGGGTGGTGAGCAGGGCCGTGCCTCCGGCAGAGATGAGCGGTAGCGGGACGCCGAAGACGGGGAACACGCCGAGCACGATGCCCATGTTCATGAATGCCTGGCCGATCATCCACGACATCGTCGTTGCGGTGGCGACGCGGATGAACGTGTCGTCGCTCGCGTTCATGATCCGCACGAAGGCGATGGCGAGCACGACGAAGAGCAGCAGCACGACGATGGCACCGAGCAGGCCGAGCTCTTCGCCGATGATGGCGAAGATGTAGTCGTTGTGCGCGGCGGGCAGCCACGACCACTTCGCCTTGGAGTTGCCGAGCCCGGCGCCGAGGATGCCGCCATTGGCCAGTGCGAAGTCACCGTGCGTGCTCTGCCAGCACTCGTTCATCTGCTTCGCGATGTCCTCGCAGCCGCCGGCGAAGGTCATGAGGCGGGTGACCCGGCTCGGGCTCGTCACCGCCATGATGGCGAAGAGCAGCCCGCCACCGAGCACCAGCATGCCGAGCATCCGCAACCGCACACCGGCGAAGAACAGGCCGCCCATGAGCATGGCGGCCAGGACGAAGGTGGTGCCGAGGTCATCGCCGAGCAGCACGAGACCGATCGCCGCACCGCTCGTGAGGAGGATCGGGGCCAGGCCCAGCTTCCAGTCGTCGAGCTGCTCTTCCTTGCGGCTGACGATGAGGCCGAGCCAGATCACGAGTGACACCTTGATCAGCTCTGACGGCTGGAACTGGACGAAGCCGAGGTCGATCCAGTTCTTGTTGCCGCCGACCTCAACACCAAGGGGCGTGAAGACGACGAGTGCCTGCAGGAAGGACGATCCGATCATCGCGAACGGCGCCAGCCACTTCCAGAACGAGACAGGGAGGCGGCTGACGAGGAGCATCATCGGGATGCCGAACAGCGCGAAGGCGCTCTGCTTGAGGAAGCTGCCGAAGAATCCCTGATTCTCGAGGTAGGACTCAACAGATGAGGAGGAGAGCACCATGACGAGGCCGAAGCCGACGAGGAAGACGGTGGTTCCGAGCAGCAGGTAGAAGTTCGTTCCCTCTGCGCGGAACACGCGCCCGAGGGAGATGCGGGCCGAGGCGGCGCGGGCCGATGGGTCCTGCTCGGAGCCCTCCGCGCCTGCCTGGGGCCTGCTAGTGACCCGAGGCGGATTGCTCATCCGCCCCACCTCCCAGAAACTCTCGTACCGCGCCGGCGAACAATTCGCCACGTTCCGCATAGTCGGCGAACTGGTCCATCGATGCCGCCGCTGGTGCCAGGAGAACTGCGTCCCCCGGAAGCGCGACCTTCGCGGCCAGTCGCACCGCCGTCGGCATGACCTCTCCAGTGTCGGTCGCGTCGACCTCGAACACCGGCAGTTGGGGGGCGTGTCGCGCGAATGCCTCGCGCAGCGCGCTGCGGTCGACTCCGATGATCACGGCGGCGCGGAGCCGTTCAACCTGGCTGCGCACGAGATCGTCGACGTCGACGCCCTTGAGCAGCCCACCGACGATCCACACGACGGAGGCGTTCGCCTTGAGGGAGGCGACCGCCGCGTGCGGGTTGGTCGCCTTGGAGTCGTCGATCCAGCGGATCCCGTCTGCAACGGCGACGGTCTGGATGCGGTGGGCGTCGAGCACGAAGTGGCCGAGCGCGCGGGTGATGGCGGTCACATCGATGCCGGCGGCCCTGGCGAGGGCGCTGGCCGCGAGGATGTTCGCGACGATGTGGGGTGAGTCGAGGCCACGCTCGGCGAGGGCGGAGAGCGTCGTCAGCTCGATCGCACTGTGGTGGCGGTCGTCGAGGAATGCCCTGTCGCAGAGGATGCCGTCGACGATGCCGAAGTCGCTCGGGCCCGGGGAGCCGAGGTCGAATCCGATCGCGCGGGCGCCGTCAGCGACATCCGCCTCACGCACCATCTGCTCCGTCGCGGCGTCTGCCTTGTTGTAGACGCAGGCGACGAGCGTGTTGGCGTAGACGGTGGCCTTGGCCGCGCGGTACGCCTCGGCGCTGCCGTGCCAGTCGAGGTGGTCGTCCGCGATGTTCAGGCACACGCTGGCGAGCGGCTCGAGCGCACCGGCGCCCTCCCGCTTGACGTGGTGAAGCTGGTAGCTGGAGAGCTCGACGACGAGCGCGTCCCAGCCCTGCGGATCGCGGATGGCGTCGAGAACGGGCACACCGATGTTGCCGCACGGCGCGACGCGACGGCCGGCCTCGGCCAGGAAGGTCGCGGTGAGTTGGGTCGTCGTCGTCTTGCCGTTGGTGCCGGTGACGAGGATCCAGGGAGCAGGCTCGCCGGATGCCATCGGCACCTTGTCGCGCAGCCGCCAGGCGAGTTCGATGTCGCCCCAGACGGCGATGCCGCGCTCCTTCGCCCACTCCAGCACGATGTGGTCTGGGTGGAAACCGGGCGAGGCGATGAGCAGCTCTGCGCCGAACTCCTCGAGGCCGACGGGAACGGTGCTGAGGTCGTGCTGGAGCAGACGCGCGCCGATCACCTCGAGCAGGCGGGCCCTGTCGTCGTCGGCTGCGGATGCCAGGACGAGCACGTCGGCGCCCAACTCGGCGAGCGTGTCGGCAACGGCGAAGCCCGTGACGCCGAGACCGAGCACGGCAACCTTGAGGCCGCGCCAGTCGGCGTTCCAGCTGGTGAGGGTGTCCAGGCGCGTCACGTGCGAGAGATCCATTCGAGGTAGAAGGTGCCGACGCCCGCGGCGACGAGCAGGCCACCGATGATCCAGAACCGCACGACGACCGTCACTTCCGCCCAGCCCTTGAGCTCGAAGTGGTGGTGGATCGGGCTCATCAGGAAGATGCGCTTGCCCTTGGTGATCTTGAAGTAGGCGCGCTGCACGATGACGGAGCCGGTCTCGATCACGAACAGGCCACCGATCAGGACGAGCAACAGCTCGGTGTGGCTGAGGATGGCGAATGCGGCCAACGCTCCACCGAGGGCGAGCGAGCCGGTGTCACCCATGAAGATCTGTGCGGGTGAGGTGTTCCACCACAGGAAGCCGATCAGGGCGCCGGTGATGGCGGCGGCGACGATCGCGAGGTCGAGCGGGTCGCGCACGTCGTAGCAGCGGTAGGCGTCGCCCGCATCGAGTCCGGCGCCGAAGCAGCTCTGGTTGAACTGCCAGAAGCCGATGACGACGAAGGCGCCGATCGAGAGGATCGATGCCCCTGTCGCGAGGCCGTCGAGCCCATCGGTGACGTTCACGGCATTGGAGGTCGCCGCGACGATCAGGCAGATCCACACCACGAAGACGCCGATGCCGATCGCGCCGAGCGCCATGAAGTCGATCGGCAGATCGCGGATGAAGGAGATGTGGGTCGACGCCGGCGTCACGCCCTGCGCGTTCGGGAACTGCAGCGAGAGCACCGCGAAGGTTCCTGCCACGATCACCTGGCCGAGGACCTTGGCCCACCCGCCGAGGCCGAGGCTCTGCTGCTTGCGGGTCTTCAGCAGATCGTCGATGAATCCGACGACGCCGAGGCCGACCATCATGAACAGCACGAGGAGGCCGGATGGGGTCGGCGGTTCCTGGCTGACCCAGGTCGCCACGAAGTACGCCACGAGCACACCGACGATGACGACGAGTCCACCCATCGTGGCCGTGCCCCGCTTGGAGTGGTGGGCCTGGGGTCCATCGTCGCGAATGAACTGCCCCCACTGCAGCTTGTGGAACAGCTTGATGAACAGCGGTGTCAGGAACAGGGTGAACGCGAGCGACAATCCGCCGGCGGTGAGCAGGGCTACCACGAGAACAATTCTCCCAGTCGGTCGCCCAAGAAGCGCAGAGCGGCCGAGTTCGATGATTTCACAAGCACCAGATCGCCCGGCTGGATGGCCTTTTCGAGCAGTGCGAACGCCTCGTCCGGCGTGTCGACAATGGTCGACTCGCCATCCCACGAGCCCTCGTTGATCGTGCTGATGTGCATGCGGCGCGCGTTCTGGCCGACGACCAGAAGCTGCGAGATGTTCAGACGAACGGCGAGCAGCCCGATGCGGTCGTGCTCTTCACCGGAGAACTCCCCCAGCTCACTCATCTCGCCGAGCACGGCGATGGTTCGCTGGCCGGGTGTGCGGATCTGCGCAAGCGTCTTGAGCGCTGCGGCCATCGAGTCCGGGCTCGCGTTGTACGCGTCGTTGATGATGGTGACGCCGTCGCGACCGCCGAGCACCTGCATGCGCCAGCGTTCGGCCAGCTCGACGCTCTCCAGCGCGGTCACGATGTCGTCGATGCCGACACCGATGGCCTCGGCGGCGGCCGCTGCGGCCAGGGCGTTCATGACGTGGTGTTCGCCGAGCACGCGGAAGCGCACCGGGCGGCTCTCGCCGCCGGCGAGCGTCAGCACGAAGGCGGTGCCGCCGGCGTCCGAGCGCACCTCGGCAGCACGGACGGCCGCGTTGGGGCCGAGCCCGAACCACACGACGGGCGCGGCGGTGGATGCCGCCATGCCGGCGACGCGGGGATCGTCCGCGTTCAGCACGGCGACGTCAGCCGCCGTGAGCTCGCTGACCATCTCGGTCTTGGCGATGACGGTGGATTCGATGCCGCCGAACTCGCCGGCGTGCGCGAGACCGACGTTCAGCACGATGCCGATGTCGGGCTTGGCCATGGCGATGAGCCTGGCGATCTCACCGATTCCGCTCGCGCCCATCTCGGCCACCAGGAACTCGGTGTCCTCCGTGAGCTCGAGCATCGTCAGCGGGGCGCCGACCTCGTTGTTGAACGAGGCACGCGGTGCGATCGTCGGACCGACAGCACTGAGGATCGTGCGCAGCAGGTTCTTCGTCGTCGTCTTGCCGTTGCTGCCGGTCACGGCAACGATCTTCAGCTTGCCGAGTGCGCGCACGCGGGAGACGAGCTCCGTCGCGAAGGCGCCGAGCGCGATGACGGCGTCGTCGACGAGTAGCTGCGGCACGTCGAGGTCGAGCTCGCGCTCGACGATGAGGAGTGCGGCGCCGGCATCGGCGGCCTGGGGCGCGAAGAGGTGCCCGTCGGTGAACTCGCCAGGCTTGCAGACGAAGACGTCACCGGGGGTGACGTCGCGGGAGTCTGTGTGGGTCAGGCCGGTGATGACGACGGCGGCATCGGGAGTGCGCAACAGCTGCGCTCCCGTCGCGGCCGCGATCTCGGCGATGGTCATGGCAATCATTACAGCCACCCGGCCTCTCGGAGGGCCTGGCGGGCGTCATCGCGGGCAGAGTAGGGCAGCTTCACGCCGGCAACCTCCTGGTAGTCCTCGTGACCCGGGCCGGCGTAGAGCACGGCGTCGCCGTCGCCGGCGAGGGCGAGGGCGGCGCGGAATGCGGCACGCGGGTCGGGCACTTCGTAGAGTTCGGCGTCAGGCACGGCGGCGCGTGCGCCGTCGAGCAGGGCCCGCCGGATGGCGGCAGGGTCTTCGAAACGCGGGTGGAAATCGGTGATGACGACGGCGTCGGCGCCACGGGCCGCAATCGCGCCCATGTCGGCGCGCTTCGTCGTGTCGCGGTCGCCGTCGGCGCCGAACACCATGATCACGCGGCCCGCCGTCGTGCGCCGGATGGCGTCGAGTGCGTTGAGGAACGCGTCTGGCGTGTGGCCGTAGTCGATGTAGACGGTCGGGCCGTGGTCGCCCGATACGCGCTCAGTGCGGCCTGGGATGTAGACGTCGATGCCGCCGTCGCGGTCGAGTGCGTGTGCGATCGCGTCGAGGTCGAAGCCCGATTCGACCAGCATGACGATGGCGAGTGCCGCGTTGGCTGCCATGAACCAGCCGAGCAGCGGCAGCGTCGTCTCGAGCCGGCGTCCCTCCGGCCCTTCGAGGGCGAAGCGGGTGAAGGTGGCGTGCTCCTCGAGCACGCTCATGCGCCAGTCGGCGTTCTGGCCGGCGACGGTGCTGAGGGTGGTCACCGGGATCCGGGACTGCTGCGCGAGCTTCGCGCCCCACTCGGTGTCGACGGTGACGACTCCGCGGCGGCTGCGGTCGGGCTGGAACAGCTCAAGCTTGGCCTGGAAGTACTCCTCGAGATCCGAGTAGTCATCGAGGTGGTCGTGGCTGAGGTTCGTGAAGCCGGCGATGTCGAAGACGAGACCGTCGACACGGTGCCTGCTGAGCGCCTGGGCCGAGACCTCGACGCCGACAGCGCGCACCTCTGCCTCGCGCATGCGGGCCAGCAGGGCGTGCAGCTCGCTGGCTTCCGGGGTGGTGAGGTTGCTGGTCACCGCGACATCGCCGATGCGGCGCTCTGCCGTCGAGGTCAGGCCCGCGACGACGCCGAGCTGGCTGAGGATCGCGTAGAGCACGTACACGACGCTGGTCTTGCCGTTCGTGCCGGTGACGGCGAACAGGGTCGCCGGGTTGTCTGCGGTGCGGTAGATCCAGGCGGCCACATCACCGAGCGCCGCGCGGGCGTCGGGGGTGACGAGCACCGGAAGACCGGATGCCGCCGCGAGGCTCGCACCGGCCTCGTCGGTCAGCACAGCGACAGCGCCGGCACGAGCCGCCGCTTCGGCGAATCCGGCGCCGTGGGCATTGCGCCCTGGAACGCCGACATAAAGATCTCCTGGCTGCACCGTCGTCGTGCTCAGGCTGACGCCGCTGAGTTCGACTCCGTCGATATCGCCCTGCACGTGGAGGTCGAATGTATCGACCAGCCCAGACAGGGATCGTGAAACGGGGTGCTGCGGGCGGAGCGCCGTGGGTCCGGTCACTTGGCCCTCTTTCTCACCAGTTTGCTGGTAACTCGGGCGCCGGGGCGCCGGATGGAACGACCCGGTACTTCTTCAGCACCTGGCTCATGATCTGTTGGAAGACAGGAGCAGGCGCGGCGGAGGTATTCATGTTCACCGGGTCTGCCAAGCTTACCGAAACCACGTAGCGCGCATCATCGGCCGGCGCATATCCTGCGATCGAGACGAGGTAGCCCTTGGAGTATCCGCCGTTGCCGTCCGGCATCTGCGCGGTTCCCGTCTTGGCGCCGACCCGGTATCCCGGCACGTTCCACTGATCGGCGAGCCAGCCCTGCTTGTAGACCATCTCGAGCATGTCCGATGTCGCACGGGCGGCCTCGGGCGATACGACCTGCGTTCCGGCCGTCTCCGGCTGGTCGACGACGGTGCCGTCCGACTGGGTGCATCCGCTCACGAGCTGCACCGGCAGCCGCACGCCGTTGTTGGCGATGGTCTGGTACACGCTGGCCATCTGGATCGCCGTCGTGGTCAGGCCCTGGCCGAACATCGTCGCGTACTTCGTCTGGTTGTCCCACGTCGACGGCCCGTCGCCGTTCAGGTCTCCGGAATCCTCGGAGGGGAAGCCGACCTCACTCTCGCGACCGAGACCGAATTTCTTCATGGACTCGTAGCGGGCCTCGTCGCTGATCCGCTCGCCGAACTGCGACATGCCCGTGTTGGACGAGTCGATCATCACGCCGGTCATCGTGAGCCGGTCATCACCGTGACTCGATGAGTCGTTGACATCCGCACCATTGGGGAAGATGATCCGGTATGGCGCGACGACCTGCGCGAGCGGGTCGGCCTGGCCTGCGTCGATCACGGTCGCGGACGTGAGCGCCTTGAACGTCGATCCCGGCTCGTAGGAGGCGGCGAATGCGCGGGAGCCGCGGTCGTCCCCCTCGGTGCCGTCGACGTTGTTCGGGTCGACGGAGGGGTAGTCGGCTACGGCGAGGAGCTTGCCGGTCTTGACCTCCTGCACGATCGCGGTGCCCCACGCAGCCCCGGTCGCCTGCGCCTGCTCGGCGAGTGCCTGCTGCACGAACCACTGCAGATCGGAATCGATCGTCAGCCCCAGCGTTCCGCCCTGCTTGGCCTCGGAGATGACGCGGGTCGTGTCGGGCAGCCGCACGTAGTCGGCACCCGTTTCGTAGGCCTCTTCGCCATTGACGCCGGCGAGGCAGCTGTCCTGTCCGAGTTCGAGACCGGCCTGCGCCTCCCCCTCTGCTCCGACGAATCCGACGAGGTTGCCCGCGACGGCGCCGTTCGGGTACGTGCGCGCCGGTCGGGACTTCGCGTACTGCCACGCCAGGTCGACGTCTGCGACGGCGCGGAACATTTCGGTGTCGACACCCTTCGCGACGTAGGCGAAGTCGGAATCGGGATTCTCCGCGATAGCGGCGTCAATGATTGCCAGGACGCTGGCGCCCGTCATGCCGAGCGGGGCCGCCAGCGCCTCGGTCTCGGCGGTGAGCACGGCCCGCGCCTTGGCGTCGATCTCCGGATCGGATTCCTTGATGCCCTCGCGGGAGCCGAGCACGGCCTGCTTGGGCGAGATGAAGATGTCGTAGCGCTGCACGCTTCCGGCGAGCACCACGCCGTTGGCGTCGACGATGTCGCCGCGCGCGCCGAGGATCGGATCCGTGCTCGAACGGCGGTCGAGGGCTGCGGCGTTCAGCTCATCGGCCCGCACGACCTGGATGTCGATGAGGCGGACGACGAAGACGCTGAGCAGAACGCACAGCAGCACGGCGGCACTGAAGACGCGTGCCCTGTTCGATCGGGTGGTGCGGGCCACTAGGCGATTCCTTTGTGAGGGGGATTCCGTCGACGTCGCTCGGTCTGGTTAGTGCGTGCTCGGCGCGGGGATGCCATTCTGCAACGGTAACTCCGGGCTGTTCTGCGGGGTGACAGGCGGCGTCGGCGTGGCTGAATCCGAGCCGTTCTCTGCCACGGGCACCGGCGCCGTGAGTACGGGCGCCTCCGCTGCCGCGGCATCCGGCGTCTGCTCCGTCACGAGCGGAACACCGTTCAACAGTGCGTTCGGGACGAGCGCAGACGCGCCGGCCGCGCTCGTGCCCTGCTCACCGAACGGCTGGCCGAGGACGGCGCCGTTGGAGAGCTGCAGGTAGGCCGGGTTGGCGTTGGTGACCATGCCGAGCGCCTGCGCGTTGGCGGCGAGGAACTGGGGCGATTTCATGCGGTCGAGGTCCTCCGTGAGGATCTGGGCGTCGCGGGTGGCCTCCTTCTGCTGAAGCTGCAGTGCGGCGATGTCGTACGCGCCCTGCGAGGTCACGACGCTCAGAACCAGCTGAGCCGCGATGATCGCGATGATGCCGAGAACGGCAGTGAGTCCGTATGCGAGCTTCGGCCTGGCCTTCCGCTGCTCACGCGACGGGACGATCTCGATGTGGGTGCGGGGCGTCGGCGCCGCGGCCGGGTGGGCAGGGCGCGCGTAGTGTTCGCTGTTCCGTGCCAGGTTGTCGCTCATTCGCCGCTCCCCCGTGCCGATCGCTTGCTGCCACTCGGTGCCGCTGGCTTCCACAGGCGCTCCGCCGCGCGGAGGCGAACGGGAGTCGCCCGCGGGTTCAGCGCCTTCTCCGCGTCGCTGGCCAGCTCGGCGCCGCGCACGAGGAGCTTGAATTCCGGCTTGTGTTCCGGCAGCTCCACCGGCAGGCCGGCCGGAGCAGTCGAGGCGGATGCCTGGGCGAACGCCCGCTTGACGAGGCGGTCCTCCAACGACTGGTAGGACATCACGACGATGCGGCCGCCGACGGCAACGGAGCTGAGCGCGGCCGGGATGGTGCGCTCCAGAACCGACAGCTCCTGGTTGACCTCGATGCGCAGCGCCTGGAAGACGCGCTTGGCCGGGTGGCCGGCGTTCTTGAGGGCGCCCGGCGTTGCCTCCTGCAGGATGTCGACGAGACGGCCGGAGCGGGTGATCGGTTCGATCTGACGAGCGGCGATGATGGCGCGGGCGTAGCGCGCCGCCAGCTTCTCCTCGCCGTAGTTCTCGAAGATGCGGCGCAGATCGCCCTCGCGGTACTCGGCGAGGATCGTCTCCGCGGTCAGCGGCGACGTGGCATCCATGCGCATGTCCAGCGGTGCGTCCTGTGAGTACGAGAAGCCGCGCTCGACCCGGTCGAGCTGAAGCGAGGAGACGCCGAGGTCGAAGAGGATGCCGTCGACCTCGCTGAAGCCCTGCGAGGCGATGGCGTCGATGATTCCGTCGTACACCGTGTGCACGAAGCGGGCCCGGTCGCCGAACGGTGCCAAGCGCTGCTTGGCGATGGCCAGGGCGTCGAGGTCTCGGTCGAGACCGATCAGCGTGAGCTCAGGGAATCGGGTGAGGAAGGCTTCGGCGTGGCCGGCCATGCCGAGCGTGCCGTCGACGAGCACAGCGCCGGGTTTCTGGATGGCCGGTGCGAGCAACTCGATGCAACGCTCGAGCAGGACGGGGGTGTGGATGTCGTTGAGTGCCATGGTTTCCAGGGAGGGCTCCTGATTCCTGATCCCCATCCGCTCGACCTGGCACCGGGGAAGTGTGCCAGGGCGAATCGGCTGGGAGTCAGGCGTCAGGAACTAGAACAGTCCCGGAATCACCTCCTCTTCCGTGTTTGCGAATGCGGCTTCTTGTTCGTTCAGGTAGAGCTCCCAGGCCGCGCTGTCCCAGATCTCGATCCGGCTGCCGACGCCGATCACCGTGAGCTCGCGCTCGAGTGACGCATAGCTGCGCAGGTTGGCCGGGATCGTCACACGGTGTTGCTTGTCTGGCGTCTCGGAGCTGGCTCCGGAGAGGAAGACACGCTGGTAATCGCGGGCCTGCTTGCTCGTGACCGGGGCCTGCCGAATCTTCTCGTGCAGGTTCTCGAACTCGCGCGTGCTGAAGACGTAGAGGCAGTGTTCCTGCCCGCGGGTCATGACGACGCCGCCGGCGAGCTCATCCCGGAACTTCGCGGGAAGGATCAGCCGCCCCTTGTCGTCGAGCTTGGGCTCGTAGCTTCCAAGGAACATGCCATCACCCCCGCTCAAGCTTTACGTGTACTCCACTTTACTCCACAAAGCACCACCAATCAATGGATTTTGGGAATAATGCGCGTAAAACTCAACAAAGTTCCCCGTAATTACTGGGCAGAAGCCGGTGGAGCAAAATGGAGGGAAATTCCCCACCTTGGGCGCGGGCGCACAAAAAAGGGGCCGATCCGTGAGGATCGGCCCCTGAAGGAGACGGTGCCTAGGGCGCGTCGAGCGCGCTGGAGGCGGTCACCGGGGTGACAAGTGGAGTGATTAGGGCTGGCCGTCCTGGCGGCGGTCCCAGCGGTCGTTCAGCTTGTCCATGAAGCCGGAGTCCGACTGCCTGGAGCGAGCTTTACCGCGGGCCTCTGCCGATGGCTCGACCGGAATCTTCTTCGACGGCTTGATCGCCAGCAGGACGCCGGCGAACAACACGACGAATCCGATGACACCGATCACGAGCTGATGCAGCATCACGCCGGCAAGCAGGCCGGCGATGCCGGCAACGGCGATCAGTACACCGAGCGCGATAGATCGGTAGCTGGGGCGCCCTCGCGAGGCCCCGACGGTGGCGACGAAATCGGCGTCGTTGCGATAGAGGCTGCGCTCCATCTCTTCCAGGAGCCTTTGCTCCTGCTCAGAAAGTGGCATCTCATTCCCTTCAGTCTCGGGATCGTGTCGAGATATCAACTCATTCTATCGTCGCTTCGATGGCTAGGCTAGGCGGGTGGCAGAAAGCACCCGGCTGGTCGACCTTGTCGATTCACGCATATCAGATTTCCTCGCAGACCGTGCTCCCATTGTGCGCGCGATCAGCCCCGAATTGAGCCCCTTTGTGGACTTCTCTCGGCAGTTTCTCAGCGGTGGCAAGCGCTTCCGCGCGCTGTTCTGTTACTGGGGCTTCGAATCGGTCTCTGGAGTCGATTCCGGCTTCGATCCGTTCGCCGATGACGACGAGCCCGCGCGCGATCTGAGCGCGATCGTCGCCGTCGCCGCCGCGCTCGAGATCTTCCATGCAGCGGCACTCGTGCATGACGACATCATCGACAATTCCGACACCAGGCGCGGCTCGGCATCCGCCCACCGCCTGTTCGAGGGCCTGCACAGCGACTCGGAGTTTGCGGGCAGCCCCGTCGAGTTCGGCAGGGCCGCGGCGATTCTGCTCGGCGATCTGCTGCTCGGGTGGAGCGACGAACTCCTCGACGAGGGACTCGAGCTCATCGAAGACAGGGCTCTGGCGCGTGCGACTCGCTCGGCCTTCAACCACATGCGGACCGAGGTGACGGCCGGGCAGTACCTGGACGTGCTCGAGGAGAGTGCGTGGCTGCGCCGTCCGGACGCCGAGCTGCGCGAGCGTGCGGAGCGGGTGATCGTCTACAAGTCGGCGAAGTACAGCGTGCAGGCTCCGCTCCTGATCGGCGCAACTCTCGCCGGTGGTTCGCCGGAACAGCTGGCCGCACTCCGCGACTTCGGCCTGCCTCTTGGGATCGCCTACCAGCTCCGCGACGACCTGCTCGGTGTGTTCGGAGACACCGCGGTCACGGGCAAGCCGAGCGGCGACGACCTGCGTGAGGGCAAGCGCACCGTGCTCGTGGCGATCGCCAGGGATTTGATGCCGCAGGGCGCCCGCCGCACCGTCGACGAACTGCTCGGCGATGCCGAGCTGGACGACGCCCAGGTGCGGATGCTGCAGAACACGATCGCGGACTGCGGCGCCGTCGACGAGGTCGAGGCGCTCATCTCACGCAATGTGCGCACGGCGATCGCCGCCGTTGGCGCGTCACCGCTCAGCAGGCGTGCGATCACTCAGCTGAGTGAGCTCGCCGAGACCGTCACGACCCGCTCGGCCTGACCTCGGTCTAGCCGAGGGACTGCGCCACGCGACGCACCTCGGCCTTGCGGCCGGCGCGCAGGGCGTCGATGGGAGCAGCTTGCAGGCTCTCCTCGACACTCAGCAGCCACGTCATCGCTTCGTCGTCGCTGAAGCCGTCGTCGGAGAGCACGTAGAGCGTGCCCCGCAACTCGGTGAGCGGTTCGCCGTCTTTGATGAAGTCGGTCGGAACCTTGAGCACGCCATCGACACGCACCGCGAGCAATTGCTTGTCTTCGATGAGTCTGCGCACACGGCTCTGGCCAACGCCGAGGAGTTCAACAAGGTCGGGGATGGTCAGCCACTGTCGGCCTGAAAACACGTCGGTCACGTACTAAGAGTGCCACGTCGGGCGTGCTGTGCAAACCAGCGCGCCGACGCGTCGCGCCGCCACGGCATCCATTTTGTTTCGAACAGATGAACTCAAATCACTTAAGCCACTTTGGTCACTCTGCTTTCTCAGAAGAACTTTCTTCACTCTGGCATCAGTGGTTGACTCTCGATGACTTCTCTGCCACGGTTGAGGGGGTAACACAGACGGGGGCCATGGCGATGCGATTGATCGGGCGATGAACGAGATCGAGGGCACGACAACACGCCGCGAGGCATTGCGGGCGTCGCGCAAACGCCGCTCGTCGTTCGTGACGATTCCGCTCGCCGTCGTCAGCGCCATCGCCGTCTCGCTGAATTTCGCGTCGCCGGCCGAGGCCGCCACCCCGGCGAAGCCATCACTCAAGCCACGGGCCGCCATTCCGACGCCCAAGCTCACGGCCGCGCCGACCGCAGTCGCCGCGACCCAGGCTCCGTCGAGCTACGTGGTCGTCGAGGGCGACACCGTCAGCGGCATCGCCGCGCGCTTCGGCCTGTCGACGGCCGCCGTGCTCGCCCAGAACGGCCTCGGCTGGTCTGCAGTCATCT
>JBEVGZ010000014.1:0-3628 GCA_040511515.1 Microterricola sp. | reverse complement strand
CAGCGCATATCGGCGTTCCATCAGCAGCAGCAGCGCCAACGCGAGCAGGAAGAGGTAGAGCGACTCCGCGTAGGCGAACTGCATGAGCGGCGAGAGCGGGGCGAAGCAGAACAGCGCGACGGCGAAGAGGGCGCTGCCGGCATCCAGAACCCTGATCATGATGCGGTAGAACAGCAGCGCGGTGCCGAGGGCAGCGGCAACCGAGATGAGGACCGCTGCCGGCGCCCAGGGCAGCCCGCTGACGTTCATCAGCATCATGACGACCACGGGGTAGACCGGCATGAACGCCCAGGCGTTCTCACCGATGTGGCCTTCCGCATCGAGCGGGAGCTCGCTCGGATAGCCCCAACCGGCGATGATCTCGTACCAGCGGCCGTCCCACATGCTGGCGAAGCTGAAGTAGTCGGGCGATGCGCCCGTCCACGCGTTGGGGCCCTGCACGCTCGCCAGGATCAGCACGAGCGTCGTCGTGACCAGCCGCGAGAGCACGAAGACAGCGCTGACCCGCGCCCACCACGGCGACAGCCGGTAGCGCACGCGCACGGCGGTCAGCGCCGCGCGCAGCGGCGATGGGGTGTCTGCGGCGGGCGCCGCTAGTTGCCGCTGAGCCACGCGCGCAGCGCCCGCTCGCCGTCGATGATCTGCGCAACGGCCACACGCTCGTCGTCGGCGTGGGCCTTCAGCGGGTTGCCCGGCCCGAAGTTGACGGCGGGGATGCCGAGCGCGCTGAACCGCGCGACGTCGGTCCAGCCGTACTTCGGCCGCGGTTCGGCTCCGACGGCGGCGACGAAGTTGCGTGCGATCGCTGCGTCGAGCCCCGGCCTGGCGCCCTCCGCCGCGTCGACGATGAGGATCTCATAGCCGGCGAAGAGTTCTTCCATGTATGCGATCGCCTCGGCGACGCTGCTGCTCGGCGCGAAGCGGTAGTTGATGTGGACCATCGCCTCGTCCGGGATCACATTGCCCGCGACTCCCCCGCTGATCCCGATCGCGTTCAGACCCTCACGGTAGACGAGCCCCTCGACCTCCACCTCGCGCGGCGTGTATGCGGCGAGGAGTTCGAGCACCGCTCCGAGCTTGTGGATCGCGTTGTCGCCGACCCACGCCCGCGCGGAGTGCGCCCGCACCCCGCGGGTGCGCAGCTCGAAGCGCAGCGTGCCGTTGCAGCCACCCTCGACCTGGCCGTTGCTCGGTTCGCCGAGGATGGCGAAGTCACCCTCGAAGAGGTCGGGGCGGTCGGCGGCCAGAAGGCCGAGGCCGTTCAGATCGGAGGAGACCTCTTCGTTGTCGTACCACATCCACGTCACGTCGACCCGGGGCTCACTGAGCTCTGCGGCCAACTTGAGCTGCACGGCGACGCCGGCCTTCATGTCGACGGTGCCGCGCCCCCAGAGGTACTCGTGGCCGTCGACGGTCTCGAAACGCGTCGGCAGGTTGCCGTTGACCGGCACCGTGTCGATGTGGCCGGCGATGATCACGCGCTGGGCGCGACCCAGCTCGGTGCGGGCCACCACGCAGTTGCCGTGCCGGATGACCTCGAGGTGCGCGGCGTCGGCCAGCGTCGCCTCGATCGCGTCGGCCAGTCGGCGCTCGTTGCCCGAGACCGACTCGATGTCGCAGATCTCGCGTGTGATCTCGATGGCGCTGGCGCTGAGGGTGAGGCGCTCCGGGGTGTTCACGGCGTCGGTGGGGGCTTCTGTGGCTGGCATGCCTCCCAGTTTAGGGTTCCGGATGCCGGCGGCTGCGGCATCCGGCCCGTCATGTGCGCGGTGCGCCGCTACGCTGGAAGCATGCCTGCAACCACCCTCAGTGACTCCGCGCCCGCTCTCTCTGCAACGCACGCGTGGGGTGAAGGCCTCGCCACGATCGCGGCCGACGGCACGGTACTCGACGCCTGGTTCCCGTCGCCGGCGCTGGGCGAGTTCCCGGCCGGACGCGACCGCTGGATCGCCCCGAGCGAGCTGGAGGCCCTGCTCGGCGCCGACGAGCGCCGCGCGGTGCGCGTGGACTTCGTGACTGTGGAGATCGAACTGGCCGCGGCCCCGGCGAGCACCGCCGATGCCTACCTGCGCCTGCACCTGCTCTCACACCTGCTGGTGCGCCCCAACACGATCAACCTCGACGGCATCTTCGGCCACCTGCCGAACGTCGCATGGACCAACGCAGGCCCGATGTCGCCGAGCGATCTCACCCGCCTGCGCCCGCAGCTGCAGCGTGCCGGCATCCACGTCACCGGGCTCGACAAGTTCCCGCGTCTGCTCGACTACGTGACGCCGGAGCGCGTGCGCGTCGCCGACGCCTCCCGTGTGCGCCTTGGCGCCCACCTCGCGCCGGGCACCACCGTGATGCACGAGGGCTTCGTCAACTTCAACGCCGGCACCCTCGGCGCCTCCATGGTCGAGGGCCGCATCTCGCAGGGCGTCGTCGTCGGCGACGGCTCCGACATCGGCGGCGGCGCATCGATCATGGGCACCCTCTCCGGCGGCGGCACGCAGCGCATCTCCATCGGTGAGCGCGCGCTGCTCGGCGCGAACTCTGGCATCGGCATCTCCATCGGGGACGACACCGTCGTCGAGGCCGGGCTCTACGTGACGGCCGGAACCAAGGTCGTCGTGGTCGACCCGTCCGCCGCCCCCGGCTCGCCGCTGCGCACCGTCAAGGCCAGCGAGCTCTCCGGCGTGCCGAGCCTGCTGTTCCGCCGCAACTCGCTGAGCGGCGCCGTCGAGGTGCTCACGCGCAATGGCAGCGGCATCCAGCTGAACGAGGCCCTGCACGCCTGATCCCACACCGCTGCCTCGCTCTGCACTCAGCGCGGCCAGCGGTCCGCACTGCCACTCCGCGCGGTCGCGCGTCGATTCTGCCCCGGCGATATAGGGTCGCTGTGACGAGGGAAGCGCGACGAGGGAGTTGCAGTGGGAACGGACGCACCACGCACCACACGCCACAGGGGCATCCGGGTGCTGATCGGGATATTGGCCACGCTGCTCGTGCTCGTGATTGTTGCGGCCGGGGTCGGGGTGTGGACCGTGCAGCGCTCGTTCCCGACCACCAGCGGACGGCTCGACGTGCCGGGGCTCGACGCGACCGTCACGGTCGCCAGAGACGACGCGGGCATCCCGCAGATCACCGCTGACAGCGCCCACGACCTGTTCTACGCCCAGGGGTTCGTGCACTCGCAGGACCGCTTCTGGGAGATGGACTTCCGGCGCCACGTCACGGCGGGGCGCCTGGCCGAGATGTTCGGTCCGTCGCAGGTCGCGACCGATTCCTTCGTCCGCACCCTCGGCTGGCGCACGGTGGCCGAGGCCGAGGTGGCCATGCTCGACAGCGAGACGCTCGCCTACTACCAGGCGTACGCCGACGGCGTGAACGCCTACCTCGCCTCGCGCAGCGGTGCCGAGCTCTCGCTCGAGTACGCCGTGCTCGGGCTGCAAAATGCGCAGTACCAACCGGAGCTGTGGACGCCGGCCGATTCCGTCGCGTGGCTGAAGGCGATGGCGTGGGACCTGCGCAGCAACCTCGACGAGGAGATCGACAGGGCGTTGCTCTCGACGGCGCTGTCGCCGGAGGATGTGGCGCTGCTGCATCCGACATACCCGTACGCCGCGCACCCGACGATCGTCGGGGG
>JBEVGZ010000013.1:0-4830 GCA_040511515.1 Microterricola sp. | reverse complement strand
ATGCGGCAAGCGCACCCTCGAACGCGACCCTCTTGGCGTGATAGCCGGGAGTGTTGACGTTGGCGATGTTGTCTGCGATGGTGCGCTGGCGCATGGCCAGGCCATCCAGAGCACTGGAGAGTGCTGAGAGGCTCACGGAATCGAACACATTCGTCCTTACGACGGCGAAAGCTGCTGACAGGTGGCCGATCCGTGGCCGAAGAAGGTGAGCGATCCGTGCTCACTACCCACTCTCGGCCGGTCCCCGCGATCCGTTAGTGCGTGTGCGCAATGATCCTGCGCCGCTGCCTGTTAACCGGAGACGTCGAGGTAGACGGATGCCGCAGCCGACCGCGGTCGCGGGACGACGCGCAGAGCCTCGATGTGCTTGGCGACCTGTGTGCGTTCGCTGCGCAGCTCGCTCTCGCGCTGAAGCTGGCGCACGTGCAGCGCGTTCGCGCGCTCGCGCAGTGACTCGGGCAGGGCGGGGAGTTGCGAGGGTGCGCGCCACATGCCGCTTCCGGCATAGGCATCGCCGGCAGCGTCGTCGACCGACTCTTCGAGGGTGAGTGCGCTCTCCAATTCGGCGAGTACTTCCAGCCAGAGACGTTCGGCGTCGTTGGCCTGGCGCGGTGGCATGTCCACCGGGTTGCTCTGTGGCTTAGGCAATGCCCAACGCTCCCGTGCTCTGTGCCGCCTGCTGTGCCGGAAGGATCGCCGCGGCGTCATGCCAGGCGGCACGCAGCGGCTCGAGCAGAGCGATGGCCTCTCGCGTGCGCGCGACATCGCGGTGGATGTTCGCGAGCACGAGGGCGTTCGTCACGTAGGTGTAGAGCGCGAGGAGTCCGTCTGCTCCGTCCCACACATCGAGCCGGAGCGATCCGCTGAGCTCGGTGAGGATCGCCTGGGCGTGCTGGAGCTGATCGCTCGCCGCCGGCCAGTTCTCGGCGAGCTGCGCCTGCTCGGCACGGCCGAGGTCGAGCAGCAGGCGGTCGTAGAGCATCGTCAGCAGACGCACGGGAGTCGCGGAGAGCACGGCGTCGCGGTTGAGCTGGGCGGCACGGTCGCTCGCGAGCGGTGCGGCAGGGCGCTGGGGCGCGAACGCGATGGGCGCAGCCACTGGCTGTACCTCGGCGCTCGGAGCGGTCTCCGTGGTGATGCCGATCAGCTTCACTAGGAGTTCCCTGCGTTCAGGCCAGCCAGCTGCGAACCGATCCACGATGACTGGGAGTTCAGTTTGCTCAGCTGCACCTCGAGTGAGGAGTAGGTGCGCTTCAGCGTCTCTTCGCGGGAGGCAAGCCGGCGATCCCAGTTGGCGATCTGCTCTGTGATGTCCTTCGACAACGAGGTCTGGCCGGTGATCTTGGAGGTGATCGCGCCGTCGTACTTGTCGGAGGCGAGTCGCGCCGCCTCTTCGAGGCGAGTCGTGATCGTGGTGAGCGCCTTCTGGGTTGCCCCCGGGTCTGCGGCGAGTGACTTGGCGAACTTCTCCGCGTCGAACTCCATCCGACCGCCCTTGGTGATGCTGATTCCGAACTCCGACGGTGAGCGACCGTCGATCGGGGCGGATGCCGCGTCGAGCAGCCTCTGCTCGACGTCGCGCACGGTGCTGTCGGAGCTGAACACGCCACCGGCCACGACGGGTTTGCCGTCGGCGCCGGTCGTTGTCGAGAGCGCGCGCTTGGAGTCGATGAACTCGAAAACCTCGTTGAGTTTGGCGAGCAGCGTCTCGGCGACCTTGCCGATGGCGGCATCGTCACGCGACACCGTGATCGTGATCGGGGTTGCGCTCGTCGCGGAGACCGTGACGGAGACGCCAGGCACCAGATCCGCGAAGGTGTTGCTGCCGGAGATGATCTTCTGCTCGGCCGGTGTGCCCTTCCACAGGGTCACTTCGGCGTCCGTCGCCGTGCGGATCGTCGTGGCCGCAAGTGGCGGGGCGGTGTTCGCGGTGACCGCCGCGGCACTGCCCTCATACATCGTGAAGGCGCCGGCGGTGCCGGTCTCCGTCGCGGTGAGCTGCAGACGGTAGAGGGTGTCGCCGGTGCCGGGGTCGACACCGGCCGCAACGCGGGTCGCCTGCACGCCGGCATCCGCGGCGTTGATGGCGCGCACGACGTCGCTGATGGAGTTCGAGTCGGCTGTGAGCTCGGTGAGTGTGCCGTCGGCGGCCTTGATCGTGAGAATGGGCGGGTCGCTCGGCCACTGCGTCATGGGCGCCGTGACCAACTGCTGGGCCTGGGCGAGCTTGTCGACGGTGACGTCGAGCTGCGTCGCGCCTGCCCCCTTGCCGACCGTGACGGTGGCCGACTTGTCGGAGCTTGTGGCGCTGAAGAGGGCGAGCGCGTCGGGCTTCATGCCGTTCTTGCCGAGCTCGGCCAAGGCGGCGACCGAGGAATTCAGGGTCTGCAGGGTCTTCAGGTAGTTCTGCGTCGAGGTGTACTTGCCCTGCAGGATGTTCTGCGGGATCGCCTCGACCGCCATCAACGACGCGATCAGTTTCGCGGTGTCGAGGCCACTGACCAGGCCGTCGAGCGAGATTCCCATGTTTACTGCCCTGTGTTTCGATCGGTGCTGCGTACGTCGTCGGTGTGCACGGAGTGCACGAGGGCCGGTGACGGGATCGCGACGAGTCTGTCGCGCCCGGCACCGGCCGTCGTCATGTTGCTCTACTGCTGTGTTGCTGACGGCGCGGCTTGTGGCCGCGGCCGACTAGCGGAGGAGCTGCAGAACGCCCTGGTTGGACTGGTTCGCCTGCGCGAGCATGGCGGTACCGGCCTGCGACAGAACGTTCGAGCGGGTGTACTTGACCATCTCGGACGCCATGTCGGTGTCGCGGATGCGCGACTCGGCAGCCGAGAGGTTCTCCTTCGACACGTTGAGGCTCTTGATGGTCGACTCGAAGCGGTTCTGCTGCGCACCGAGGTCGGCGCGAGCGGTCGAAACGGCCGTGATCTGCGTGTCGATCGCGGTGATCGTGGTGAGCGCGTTCGCTGCCGACGAGAAGCCAGCCGCGGCGAGACCGGAGACGGCGGTGCCGACTGCGAGCACGTCGAAGGTGGTGACGCCGATCTGGTCGTTCGCGGCAGCATCGCCGGCGCCCACCTGGAAGGTCAGCGTCGTTGCGGCGTTCAGCAGGTCGATGCCGTTGAAGTTGGTCGAGTTGCCGATACGCGTGAGCTCAGAGCCCAGCGCGGTGACCTCCTTCGCGATGGCTCCACGCGAGTCAGCGTTGTTCGAGTCGTTACCGGCCTGGACGGCGAGGTCACGCACACGCTGCAGGATGGAGTGCACCTCGGTCAGGGCGCCTTCAGCGGTCTGGATGACGCTGATGCCGTCCTGCGCGTTGCGAGCGGCGACCGTGAGGCCACCGACCTGCGAACGCAGACCCTCGGAGATTGCCAGACCGGCAGCGTCGTCAGCCGCACGGTTGATGCGCAGACCGCTGGACAGCTTCTCCAGCGACTTCGACAGGTCGTTCTGCGTGATGGACAGGTTGCGGTACGAGTTGTTGGCCGCGATGTTGGTGTTGATCTGCATACCCATGATGAATTCCTCCGTGAGTGGGTTTCGGTACACCGGCCCATCCGTGGGCCAGTACTCAGAACAATCGGCGGCCTGTCGGCATCCGTTAGGGATTCAGCCGGGAAGTTTTTCTGGCGCTCAGCCGACCTGGCTGATGAAGGCAGCGGCAGGCCGACCACGCGTGCCGGCGAGGTGATCCTCGAAGCGCGAGAGGTAGGCAGTGCGACGGGCAGCACTCAGGCGGACGTCGGGCACGGCGACCGCGTTGGGCTCATCGGAGTAGTGGGCGCCCAGCCCGTCGCGGATCAGTCGGATCGCCTCTGACCGCTGCTGCGAGACGGCGGAGTGTGTGATGCCGAGCTCCTCGGCGACCTCCTTGACGGAACGGTCGTCGAAGTAGATGGCGCGCACAATCATGGCCATGCGCTCCGGCAGAGCCTCGACGGCCGAACGCACGACGCGCTGCCGTTCGTCGATGAGCAGCGATTCCTCCGGGGAGGTCATCTCCGAGACGAGGTACTCGGCCGTGCTCTCGTCGATCGTGGTCACGGAGCGTGCGGCATCCGAAAGTGCTGCCGTCGCTGTCTCCCGGTCGACGCCCATGGCGGCGGCGAGTTCGTCGACGCTGGGGGTGCGCCCGAGACCGGCGGTCAGCGTCTCGCGAACGGACACGGCCTCGGTGATGCGCTTGCGCGCAGACCGGGTCGCCCAGTCGCTCGAGCGCATCTCGTCGGCAAAGGCACCGAGGATTCGCGTCCGTGCATATGCGCCGAACGGAATACCGCGGCTCTCGTCAAAGTTGTCCGCACAGTTGACAAGCGCCAAGGCGCCGGCTGACGCAAGGTCATCCCGTGAGAGGTGGCTGGCCCTGGCACAGACGTCGGCGACGAGGTAGCCGACGAGAGGGAGGTTGGCGACAACGAGTTCATTGCGTTCCGCACGATTCACAAATATCAATTCCTGCAGTTGTGGCGGCGTGCAGGGTCACGCACCGTTTTCGGACGATTGACTCGGGTAGGCGGGTCAGCTCCTCGGGTGTTTTCAACCGTAACAACGCCGCCTTCACGACACGCGCGACCGGACTCCCCCAGTGGGGGTGTCCTCCACAATGCCGACCCTCGTTCGGGGCGGAGCCCCTTTCAGCCCGATTCAAGGCCGCCTCACTAACATGATTGAGAATGCTGCCGAGAGTGTGTTGTGACCAGAACGGTCACCGCATTCCTCCCCGACAGCACCCGACAGAAAGGCGAGCAAGTGGGCGTCAACGAGCTCTCCGCAGTGTTGTGGCGCGAACGCGAGCTGCTGGAGCTGTTGCTCTTCAAGCTC
>JBEVGZ010000012.1:0-7375 GCA_040511515.1 Microterricola sp. | reverse complement strand
TGGCCACCAGGGCGTCCGCGATGTGCGGCCGCCCGATCGTCGCACCCTCCGTCGACTGGGCGAGCACGTCATCCCAGCTCAGCGCGAAGTCGCGGCCGATGTGTTGCACGATCTCCTCCGCCCTGGTGAGCCTGGCCTGGCGGATGCGGGCCGTCTCAGCGACGAGGGAGGCATTGCCGGCATCAAAGAGGTAGGCGAGCATGTGCACGCTCGCGTATTGGATGCGGGTGGAGAGCTCCATGCCGGGGATCAGCGTAATTCCGGCCTGCCTGGCCGCGGATGCCGCTTCGACCCAACCGGCGGTCGAATCGTGGTCGGTCAGCGCGACGGTGCCGATCCCGGCCGCCAGAGCGGCCCGAACGAGCTGGCTCGGCGTCTCGGTGCCGTCCGAAACGCTCGAGTGCGCGTGCAGGTCGATGGGGCCGCGAAAACGCCGAGAATTCATTCCACCATGCTAGTTCTGTGGGCAGTTGCCGGGCGTCGCCAGAGTCTCCGCAGGAAGCTCGCCTAGGGTGGACGAGCCATGCTCACTCGTCTTCTCAGTGCCGTCATCGTTCTTGCCGCTGCCCTCGGGCTGCTCGTTCTGGCGTGGCCGCAGCTGTTCGGCCTCGAGAACACGTGGATGATCGCGCAGCTCGTGTCGTTCCGCGGGGCGCTCGTGGTTGCGGCCGCGGTTGGCATCCTGGTGATGCTGCTCGTCGGCGTCATCCGCCCGCTCCGCCGCCTCACGGGAACGCTCGCCGTGCTGCTCCTCGTCTTCGGACTCGCCAACGTCGGTATCCTCGCGGCACGTGGCACGAGTCAGGGCGATGTGTCGATCGCGACGGCCGGAGCCGACGAGTCGATCACAGTGCTCAGCTGGAACACGCAGGGCGAGGAGCCCGGCGTGGACGCGATTGTGAAGCTGGCACTGGAGAGCGGCGCCGACATCGTCGCCCTGCCGGAGACGACCGACGAACTGGGCACAGAGGTGGCCGTGGCCATGAAGGAGGGCGGCCGCCCGATGTGGGTGTGGACGCTCAACTTCAACGAGGACTACAAGGCCCGCTCCACCGCGCTGCTGATCAGTCCCGATCTCGGCGAGTACACGCTGGCATCCGCAGCGGGCGCCGGCCCGCCCGGCAACACCAACGTGTCGCCGACCGTCGTCGCGACGCCGGTGAACGGTGTCGGCCCGACGATCGTCGCCGTGCACGCCGGCTCCCCGATCGAGGGTGCGATGAGCGCGTGGCAGAGCGACCTCGACTGGTTGGCCGAGCAGTGCGATGCGCCCGATGTGATCATGGCGGGCGACTTCAACGCGACGATCGACCACATGGCTTCCCGCGGCGTCGACGGCGGCACCCTCGGTCGCTGCACGGATGCCGCGCTCTCCGCCGGCAGCGCGGCGCTCGGCACCTGGCCGACCGACGTGCCGGCGCTGCTCGGGGCCCCGATCGACCACGTCCTGGCGACGGACAACTGGCGCATCGACGCGTTCCGCGTGCTCGAGGACGTCGACGGAGCCGGCAGCGATCACCGCCCGCTGCTGGCCCGCTACGTGCCGGCCGACTCGTAGTCCCCACCCAGCCATCGATGCCAGAATGGGGGCATGGAGAACGCCAACATCAGCACGGATGCCGCAGGCACCGACACCATCGACGCCAGCCCGATCCCGAGCGAGACCAGCCCGAACGCGAACCGTTCGACGACGCCAAGCTCTGAGGGGTTCAAGGCATACATCGGCAGCGGTTGGGCCGAGCGCACCGACGCGCTCCCCGCCGCCCGCGAGCAGGCCGCGTTCGCCGCGGCACGCCGCGCGACGCTCTCCGCACGCTTCACCGGCCAGCGCCTGATCGTCCCGGCCGGAAGCCCGAAGCAGCGCTCGAACGACACCGACTACCCGTTCCGCGCACACTCCGCGTTCGCCCACCTCACCGGCTGGGGCGCCGATGCCGAGCCTGAGGCCGTTCTCGTCTTCGAGCCGACCGCCGACGGCCACGACGCCACCCTCTACTTCCGTGAGCGTGCCGGGCGCGACTCCGAGGAGTTCTACCACAACCCCGCGATCGGCGAGTTCTGGATCGGCGCCCGTCCGTCACTGGCGCAGGTGGCATCCGACCTCGAGCTGGCCACACGCGGCATCGCCGAGCTCGACGCCGTCTACGCAGCCGTCGATGCCAGCACCCTCGTCGTGCGCGAGGCCGACGCCGCCGTCACCGAGCGGGTCGACTCCGCCCGCCTGCGGTTCGCGGCAGAGGCGGCGCTCAGCACCAACGCCAGCGACTCGCCCTTCAGCATCGAGGTCGGCAGCGAGCACGAGCCCGATGCCCTGCTCGCCGAGGTCGTCAGCGAGATGCGCCTGGTCAAGGACAGCTACGAGATCGCCCAGATGCGCCTCGCCGTCGACGCCACCGAGCGCGGCTTCAACGACGTGATCGCCGACTTCCCGCGCATCTCCGCACACCCGCGCGGCGAGCGCATCGTCGACGGCGTGTTCTACACGCGCGCCCGCCTCGACGGCAACGCCCTCGGCTACGACACGATCGCGGCATCCGGCCCGCACGCGACGATCCTGCACTGGACCCGCAACGACGGCCCCGTGCGCTCCGGCGAGCTCATGCTGCTCGACGCCGGCGTCGAGGTCGACAGCCTGTACACCGCCGATGTCACGCGCACCCTGCCGATCAGCGGCACGTTCAGCCCCGTGCAGCGCATGATCTACGAGGCGGTTCTGGATGCCGCGGACGCCGCCCTGGCGATCGTGAAGCCGGGCATCATCTTCCGCGAGGTGCACGCAGCGGCCATGAAGGTCATCGCCGAGCGCACCGCAGAGTGGGGCCTGCTGCCCGTCTCGGCGGAGGATGCCCTGCTGCCCGACAACCAGCACCACCGCCGCTACATGGTGCACGGCACGAGCCACCACCTCGGCATCGACGTGCACGACTGCGCCCAGGCGCGCCGCGACATGTACATGGACGGCGTCGTCGAGGAGGGCATGGTCTTCACGATCGAGCCCGGCCTGTACTTCCAGAGCGACGACGAGACGGTCCCGGCCGATTTCCGCGGCATCGGCGTACGCATCGAGGACGACATCCTCGTCACCGCCGACGGCGCCGAGAACCTCTCGGTCGGCATCCCCCGCACGGCCGCGGCCGTCGAGGCGTGGGTGCAGGCAGGCGGCTGGAGCTAGCGCTCGCACCGGCAGCGCCGCGACGTGTGTTCGCGGCCCGTGAAAACTGCAGCGGCCCGGGATATTTCCCGGGCCGCTGCAGTTTAAGCGGGCCCCGACGCGCGGGGTGGCCGGCAGATGCCGCGACGGACCGGGCCCGCTGGGGCTGGATCGAGGGGCTACTACGCGCTCGGCGGCGTCTGCCGCGTCGGAGTCGAGGCGCTGCCGGCATCCGTGCCGCTCGGCGGCTCGGTGGGAGCCGGGGCCGGCGGAACCACGACGGGCTCCGCCGGGGCCGCCGGTTCGCCTCGCAGGAGGTTGCGCGCGCGGTGCACGAGTTCGCCGGGGGCCAGCACGGTGTAGCTCACCGCAATGACCTGCATCACCGAGCTGAAGTCGCGCCGCTTGCGCTTGATGGAGTAGTTGACGAGGCCGAAGAGCATGCCGAATCCGGCACCGATCAGCAGCGCTGCGAAGATCATCGGCGTGCTCTCGCCGCTCGGCGAGAAGATGAAGAGAATGAGCCCGAGGAAGATGCCGAGCCAGGCTCCGGATGCCGCGCCGCCGATGGCCGCACGGCCGTAGCTCATCTTGCCTGTGACCAGTTCGACGCTCTTCAGGTCGTTGCCGATGATCGCGAGCTGCTTCACCGGGAAGTCCGCACGGGCGAGCGCGTCGACGGCGCTCTGAGCCTCGGCGTAGCTGGAGTAGTTCTCGACGACCTCTCCCTGCGGCAGCACCGGGAATCGGCCACCACCACGGGCGGCACGGCTGGCACTGAAGGGGCTCTGAGAACTCATGTCCTCATTCTCCCATGTGGGCCTGAAAACCCCGTGGGTGGCCTACATTTGAGAGGTGAGTGCCAACAGAGTCTTCGTCGCCCGTCTGGCAGGGTGCACCGTCTTCGACCCCGCGGGCGACCGCGTGGGCAAGGTGCGCGACGTTCTGGTTGTCTACCGCAAATCGGATCCGCCCCGCGTCGTCGGCCTGATCGTTGAGATTCCCGGCCGTCGCCGCGTCTTCATGGAGATCGGGCGTGTCACCAGCATCGGCAGCGGCCAGATCATCACCGACGGCCTCATCAATGTGCGTCGTTTCGAGCAGCGCGGTGGCGAGGTGCGCGTCATCGCCGAGATGCTCGGCCGCAAGGTGAGCTTCATCGACGGCTCGGGCGAGGCGACCGTCGAAGACGTCGCGATCGAAGAACAGGGCCAGGACCAGAGCGAATGGGCGATCAGCCAGCTCTTCGTGCGCCGCCCGAAGACGAGCCCGTCCCCATTCGCCAAGGGTGCCACGGCCTTCGCCAACTGGTCGGAGGTGCGCGAGACGGTCACCGCCGGCGAGGCGCAGTCGGCCGAGCACCTCATCGCCACCTATTCTGAGCTGAACCCGGCCGACCTCGCGTCGACCCTCCTCGATCTGCCGACGGAGCGCATGTTCGAGGTCGCGGGCGAGCTCCCCGACGACCGCCTGGCCGATGTGCTCGAGGAGATGCCGGAGGTCGAGCAGATCGGCATCCTCGCCACCCTCGGCGATGCGCGAGCCGCCGATGTGCTGGACCACATGCAGCCGGATGACGCGGCCGACCTGATCGCGCAGCTGCCGGAGGAACGCGGCGAAACGCTGCTCGAGCTGATGGAGCCGGAGGAAGCCGATGACGTGCGCTTCCTGCTCTCCTACGCCCCGGACACCGCCGGCGGTCTGATGACCCCGGAACCGATCATCGTCTCGGCCGACGCGACCGTTGCGGAGGGCCTCGCCCTGATCCGCCGTCACGACCTCGCACCGGCGCTCGGCGCCGCGATCTGCGTGACGCTGCCCCCGTTCGAGCCGCCGACCGGGCGCTTCCTCGGCATGGTGCACTTCCAGCGGATGCTGCGCTACCCGCCGCACGAGCGCCTCGGCACCCTGCTCGACCAGGGCCTGGAGCCGGTCACGGCCGACACCTCCGCGGCCGAGGTCTCCCGCATCCTCGCCAGCTACGACCTCGTGTCGGTTCCCGTTGTCGATGAACACCACCGACTCGTCGGGGTGGTGACCATTGACGATGTCCTCGACTATCTGCTGCCGGCTGACTGGCGAAGTCATCCCGACGACAACGACGACGTAGCCGTGCGCGCGGCCGCGCGCGCCAAGCTTGAAACGGGCAGCATCCTGCTGCCGAGCGACACGACGGGACGGAGGACGGGCAATGGCACGAGCTAACAAGAGCGACGTCCGCCTGGACTCCCCCAAGGGCCTGCGCGGCCCGGCGATCACCGCCCGCGACAAGGCTGCCAGCCGCGACCGCTTCGGCCGCTTCACCGAGTCGATCGCTCGCGGCATGGGCACGCCCGGCTTCCTCGCCGGCCTGTCGCTGTTCTGTCTGGTCTGGCTCGGCTTCAACACCTGGGGCCCGGAGGAGTGGCGATTCGACTCCGCAGCCATCGGCTTCACGGCACTCACCCTGATCCTCTCGCTGCAGGCCTCATACGCCGCACCGATGATCCTGCTCGCGCAGAACCGTCAGGACGACCGCGACCGCGTGCAGATCGAACAGGACAGGCAGCGCGCTGAGCGCAACCTCGCCGACACCGAGTACCTCGCCCGCGAGGTCGTCGCACTCCGGTTGTCGATCTCCGACATGGCGTCGAAGGACTTCATCCGGTCGGAGCTCCGCAGCCTGCTCGAGCAACTCGACGAGCGCGATGCGGCGGCCGCCAAGGCCCACTACGAGAACGGAGCCGGAAACGGCCCGGAGAACGGGACGCGGGATGCCGGCAACTCCTGAGCAGCTCCGCGAGGCGTTGGCCCGGGTGATCGATCCAGAGATCCGCAAGCCCATCACGGAGCTCGACATGGTCGGCGCACTCAGCGTCGACGATGCCGGGCGCGCGCACGCCGTCATCAAGCTGACGATCATCGGATGCCCGGCCGCCCGCCGCATCGAGGATGACGTGCGCGGCGCGCTTGAGGCCGTCGTCGGTGCCGGCAACGCCGACCTCGAGATGACGGTGATGACCGTCGAGGAGCGCAAGGCGCTCACCGCGAAACTGCAGGGCACCGGGGCACGCACCATGCCGTTCACAGCCGATGCACTCACCCGCGTCTTCGCCGTCACGAGCGGCAAGGGCGGCGTCGGCAAGTCGACGCTCACCGCGAACCTCGCGGTCGCCCTCGCAGCGAAGGGGCTCCGCGTCGGGCTCCTCGACGCCGACGTCTACGGCTTCTCGATCCCGGCCATCCTCGGCCTGACCGAGCAGGTCCCCGGCGCGGCGCCCGGCACCCTGCGCGCCGTGAAGCCGACCCGCGTCGGCGACATGATCCTGCCTCCCGTCGCACATGGCGTCAAGGTGATCTCGATCGGCATGTTCGTGGAGGACGCATCGGCGGCCGTCGCCTGGCGCGGCCCCATGCTGCACCGCACGATGACGCAGTTCCTCACCGATGTCTACTTCGGTGACCTCGATGTGCTGCTGCTCGACCTGCCGCCCGGCACCGGCGACGTCGCCATCTCGATCGGCCAGCTGCTGCCGCATGCCGAGGTGCTCGTCGTGACGACGCCACAGCCTGCGGCCGCCGACGTGGCCGAGCGCAGCGGCGTCGTGGCCAGGCAGACCGGGCAGAGCGTGTTCGGCGTGATCGAGAACATGGCCGGCCTTGCGCAGCCGGACGGCAGCGTGCTTGAGCTCTTCGGCTCTGGCGGCGGCGACGAGGTCGCCCGCCGGCTGAGTGCCTCGCAGCCGGATGGCGCTGCCCCCGTGCCGGTGCTCGCCCGCATCCCGCTCAGCATCGCGCTCCGCGAGGGTGGGGACGCCGGTGAGCCGATCGTCCTGAGCGATCCAGCCGACCCCGCCAGCCTGGCCATTCTGCGCGTTGCGGATGCCGTCGCCGGCAGCGGTCGCGGCCTCGCCGGCCGCGCGCTGCCCTTCAGCGTCGGCTGATCGGCTCGCTCAGGGCTTCGCGGACTCCCGCTGGTTGAGTAGGCCGCCCACGGCCGTATCGAGACCAAGGCCTGCCAGAGGCGCACCAGCATCGGTGGCGGTTCCCGAGGCTGCCTAGGAATGGGCTGCCGCCTTTCGCGACGCTGCGCGTCGCGCTCAGGGCTTCGCGGACCCCCGCTGGTTGAGTAGGCCGTCCACGGCCGTATCGAAACCAAGGCGACACCGAAACGATCGGCCAGCTGCTGCCGCATGCCGAGGTGCTCGTCGTGACGACGCCACAGCCTGCGGCCGCCGACGTGGC
>JBEVGZ010000011.1:0-5291 GCA_040511515.1 Microterricola sp. | reverse complement strand
CGCTCGCCTCTCCACGGGCCCAGCGTTCCGCATCGCGCAGCGTTGCAGCGACCGTCTCCGTCGTCGGGAGCCCCATCGTGCATGCGCTGAGGTAGCCGCGGCCGCCGCGGAAGAGCGTGGCGGCGTCCTTCAGCGACCTGGTGCCCGGCGTCGCTGCAGGCGCCGTCGTGGTGACGGGGCGATGACTCGTGGCGCTGCGCATGGTTCCAGCTTGAGTGCTCCGATTTCATTCGACAAGAGGAGTGATTCAATGTGATCAATAAGCAGCGGTTATGATTGCGGGATGAGCGCAGAACTCGATCTCGATTCCCACTCGCTGCGCGTCGTCGACGCGATCGCCGAGCACGGCTCGATCACGGCGGCGGCCGACGCGCTCGGCTACAGCCAACCCGCGATCAGTCAGCACCTCAAGCGCCTCGACCAGCGCATCGGCATGCCCGTCGTCGAGCGCGTCGGCCGTGGGGTGCGCCTCACCGAGGCCGGGCTGGTGCTCGCCCGCCACGCCCGCCCCGTGATCAGGGCCCTCGACGCTGCAGCAGGCGAACTGGCCGAACTCACCGGCCTGCGCTCCGGCCGGGTGCGGCTTGCAGCGTTCCCCTCCGCGTCGCCGACCATCGTCCCGCGGTTGCTCGCGGCGATGACCGCGCGTCACCCCGGCATCAACATCAGCTACATCGAGGCGGAGCCGCCGGAGGCCGTCTCCGCCGTGCGCGAGGGCAAGGCCGACCTCGCGCTCACGTTCAGCTACCCGGGTGACCGGGTCGATCCGCACACCGAGAGCGCGCACGGCCTGCGCGCCGAGGCGCTGAGCCGGGAGGAGATGATGCTCGTGCTGCCCGCCGGCCATGAGCGTGCGGCATCCGCGACCGTCGACGTCGCCGCGCTCGCAAACGAGGCCTGGATCGCCGGCTGCCCGCGCTGCCGTGGGCACCTGCTCGAGCTCTGCGATGCCGGCGGTTTCACCCCGCGCATCGGCTACGAGACCGACAACTTCCTGGCGGTCATGAGCATGGTGGCTGCCGGCCTCGGCGTCGCGATGCTGCCGACCCTCGCGATCGAGTCGGCGGGCACGCCGGCCGGCGTCGTCGTGCGCCCGACGAGCAATCGCAATCACCGCACCATCCACGTCGTCACGACTCCCGGCGCCACGCACGTGCCCGCGATCGCGGCCACCCTGCGTGTGCTCGAAGAGCTCACTTCTTCCCCAGCAGACTCCCCAGCCGGCGCCAACTAGGATTGGTGCTGATGTCTGACGCAAATCACCCCTGGTCCACCGCCACCGGCAGCGACGTACGCGTGCGCTTCTGCCCCTCGCCCACCGGAACGCCGCACGTCGGCATGGTGCGCACCGCCCTGTTCAACTGGGCTTACGCACGCCACACCGGTGGAAAGCTGATCTTCCGCATCGAAGACACGGATGCCGCCCGCGACAGCGAGGAGAGCTTCCACCAGCTCGTCGACGCGCTCAGCTGGCTGAAGCTCGATTGGGACGAGGGCGTGAACGTCGGCGGCCCGCACGAGCCGTACCGGCAGTCACAGCGCACCGACATCTACCTCGGCGTGATCGAGAAGCTCGTGGCGTCAGGGCACGTCTACGAGTCGTACTCCAACGCCGAAGAGATCGACGCCCGCAACGAGGCGGCCGGCCGCCCCAAGCAGCACGGCTACGACAACTTCGACCGCGACCTGACCGCTGAGCAGCGTGCAGCGTTCCGCGCGGAGGGCCGCGAGCCGGCACTGCGCCTCCGGGTTCCGGACACCGACCTCTCCTTCGACGACATGGTCCGCGGCGAGATCACCTTCCCGGCCGGCTCCTTCACCGACTTCGTCGTCGTGCGCCCGAACGGTGCGCCGCTGTACACGCTGGTGAACCCGGTCGATGACGCGCTGATGCAGGTCACCCACGTCCTGCGCGGCGAGGACCTGCTCTCGTCGACGCCGCGCCAGATCGCGCTGTACCACGCGCTCATCGACATCGGCGTGACCACCTTCGTGCCGCGCTTCGGCCACCTGCCCTACGTCATGGGCGACGGCAACAAGAAGCTCTCCAAGCGTGATCCAGAGTCGAACCTGTTCCACCACCGCGACCGCGGATTCATCCCAGAGGGGCTCGTCAACTACCTCTCGCTGCTCGGCTGGTCGCTCTCGCACGACCGCGACGTCTTCTCGATCGAGGAGCTCATCGCCGCCTTCGACGTCGAGGATGTGAACCCGAACCCGGCCCGCTTCGACCTCAAGAAGGCGGAGTCGATCAACGGCGACCACGTGCGTCGTCTCGACGTCTCCGACTTCGCCGCGCGCACCGTTCCCTACCTCGAGAAGGCCGGAATCCTCACGGCCCCGCTCAGCCCGAGCCAGGCGGCGACGCTGGCGGAGGCCGCACCGCTGGTGCAGGAGCGCATCACCCTGCTCGGCGAGGCGCCGGGCATGCTCGGCTTCCTGTTCACGGATGCCGCAGGACTCGAGTACGACGAGCAGGCGCTCGCATCGCTGCCGGCCAACGCCGGCGAGGTGCTCGCGGCATCCGTCGACGCGCTCGATCGTATTCCCGCAGTGGAATGGACTCACGAGCAGCTGCAGGAGGCACTGAGCGGCGCCCTGATCGACGGCCTCGGCCTCAAGCCGCGCGTCGCATACGGCCCGCTGCGTGTGGCCGTGTCTGGTCGCAAGATCTCGCCGCCGCTGTTCGAGTCGATGCAGATCCTCGGCAAGGATGACGCGTTGGCGCGCCTGAACCGACTGGCTGCTTCGCTGAGCGCGTAGTTTCGAGGGGGTTGCAATGAGCGATTTCGACGTCGCCGTGATCGGGGCGGGGCCGGCCGGGCTGAGCGCAGCCCTCGGCCTCGTGCGGTCCCGCAGGACGGTTCTTCTGATCGACAGCAACCGTCCGCGCAATGCGGCGACGCTGCGCTCACACGGCTTTCTGACGCGTGACGGTGTCCCGCCGCTCGAACTGCGCAAGCTCGGGCGGGAGGAGTTCGAGGGGTACCAGGGGGCGAGCTTCCACGCCGGTCTCGTGCAGAACGTGCGCGCGCTGCCCGGCGGCGGCTTCGAGCTCTCCGCCCGCGGCATTCGCGGAGCGGCGAACCTCGAGGCACGCGTCGGCACCATCGTCGTTGCGACGGGCCTGATCGAGACGCTGCCGTCGGTTCCGAGCCTGCGCGCCTGGTACGGAACGGATCTGCACAGCTGTGTCGAGTGCGACGGCTACGAGAAGCGCGACGCAGCGCTGGCGTTGATCGGCGAGTCCGATGACCTCGCGGAGCGTGCCCTCCTGATCAGCCAGTGGTCGACCGACCTCATCGTCTTCACCAACGGTTCGGTTGCCGTCAGCGAGCCGGAACAACAGGCCCTCGAGGCCCGCGGCATCGCCGTCGAGCGTCGCCCCATCGCCGACGTCGTGGGGGAGCGGGGGCGGATGACGGGTGTGCTGCTCGCCGATGGCACGACGATTCCGCGCGAGGCCGGATTCGTCCGCCCGGCCTGGACACCGGCCATCGACTACCTCGACGGTCTCGGCATCGCGCTCGACGCCGACGGGCTCATCGCCGTCGACGCCTGCGGGCGAACGAGCGTTCCCGGTGTCTACGCCGCCGGCGATTCGACGGCGCCGGGCCCGGAGCAATTGATCATCGCGGCCGGGCACGGCGCGGAGGTCGCCGCGGCGCTGAACCGCGATCTGCTCGGCCCCCTCCTGCCGGCCTGACGGGCGTCCCCGGGCGGATTCCAGTGGCGGCACGCGCGGGATTCCGGCTCGGTTTTGCCCGATCTCTCGGCATGAGATAGAGTTCTTCTCGGTTCGAAGTTCGCTTCGCAGCCACCGGCCCGGTAGGGCATTGGGGTATGGTGTAATTGGCAACACGGAGGTTTCTGGTACCTTTGTTCTTGGTTCGAGTCCAGGTACCCCAGCACGACATGTGACGAAAAGCTCCGCTTCGGCGGGGCTTTTTTGTTGCCAGCTTGCACCGATTTCGCGGCCAGCGGGCCCAGCTCCCGAACGGGCTGCTCTGCACGGTTAGGCTCGTCAGCGATGACCGAGAACAGAGCGAGAGCTGGCATGCGGCGCGCCGTCGCGGCGTCCGCAACCCTGCTGCTCGGCCTCCCGATGTTCGTCGCCCCTGTGCTCGGTGCCGTTGTGTTCGTCGACGCCCCGGCTGCGGCCGCAGCCGAGGACTACCCGAGCTGGCAAGAGGTCGAGGCGGCCAAGGCCTCGACCGCGGCGAGCGCCGCGGCCGCCGCGCGCATCGACAGCCTCCTCACGGGATTGCAGGCCACGGCCGATGAGGCGGGGGAGCAGGCGATCGTGGCCGCGGATGCCGCCACTCGAGCCGTGGCCGCGGAAGCCGACGCATCGGCACGCGCAGAGACGCTCTCCGCCCAGCTCGACGAGGCGGGGGAACAGGCGCAGGAGGGCAAGGAACAGCTCGGCCGCATCGCTGCCCAGCTCTACCGTTCTGGCGCCGCCGACATGACGAGGGTGTTCCTCTCGGCTTCCCCGGCTTCCCGTGATACGGCGGGTGGCGGGAGCGAGGACATGCTCCGCCAGCTGGGAACCGCGAGTCGGGTCAGCGAGCTTGCCGCGACGCTGCGACAGAAGGCACTCGGCGAGCAGGGAGTGGTGAGCGCGCTCACTGCCGATGCCCGCAGAGCGGAGCGTGAGCGCAGCGCCCTCGCGGATACCGCGGAATCCAGCCGCGTCGCCGCCGAACAGGCCTCGGCCGACGCCGACGCGGCGCTCGGCGCCCAGAGGGTCGCGGCAGAGACCTTGTATGCCCAGCTCGCCCTGTTGCGCAGCACCACGGCCGAACTCGAGCGTGACTACCGCGAAGGTGAGGCTGCCGCCGCGGCCTTCGCCGAACAGCAGGCGGCCGCCGAGCGCGCTGCGGCCGAGGCCGCGGACGACGAGACGGAGATCGACGTCGGCCAGCCGATCCGGCCGCAGCCAGGAGAGGACTCCGGATCGACGCCTCCTCCGGCCGACGTCGTGGTCGACCCTGCCGCCGCCCGCGCATACGCCGCAGGTGCCGTGGCCGCCAGAGGGTGGGGGAGTGAGCAGTACGACTGCCTCGTCGCCCTGTGGAATCGGGAGTCGGGGTGGCGGGCGAACGCCTATAACGCGTCAAGCGGCGCTTACGGGATCCCGCAGACGCTCCCCGGCTCGAAGATGAGCGTCAGCGGCGACGACTGGCGCACAAACGCCGCGACGCAGATCGAGTGGGGCCTCGCATACATCGGCGGACGCTACGGCAACCCGTGCGGGGCGTGGCAGCACTCGGAGGACGTCGGCTGGT
>JBEVGZ010000010.1:0-4996 GCA_040511515.1 Microterricola sp. | reverse complement strand
GGTACGCCGCCGAAGATGATCAGCGTGCCGGAGAGCAGGGCGGTGCCGATGAACGCGAGGATGAATGGGCTGCGCACGATGGTGCGGTTGATCGACTGCATGAAGCGGATGCCGTCGGCTGCACTGAGTTCATGCAGCGTCCTGATGATGAAACTGGAGAAACCGAGCAGCACACCGGCGACGATGCCGCCGCCGAGCACCGCTGCGATGGTCAGTGGGGTGATGAGCGCGTCGGGGAGGGTCACCCGCCCAGTGTGGCAGCGGCGAGCATCTGGCGCCATGGCTTCTCAGCCGGCGAGCGGCGTCAGTAGGCGAGTTGGCCGAGCCCGGTGCGGTGCGCGGCAACGTGATGGCTGGCCGGGACAGGCTGCGGGATCACGGTGATCGGCTCGGTCGCGGGGCCGACATCCGTGGTGCCCCAGGCCGGATCGGTCGCGCTGTTCGAACGCAGGATGCCGGTGCGTGCGCGCTCCGCACGGCGGCGGGCGACGGCACGCTCAAGGCGCTCGCCGCGCTCACGCACAGCGTCGGACAGCAGCTGGATGAAGTCGTACATGGGGGTGCTCCAGAGGTAGAAGACGGGCTAGCTCCCACCCTCCTCGCCCCTCCGCTGCGCCGGATCGGGGCGCGACCCCAGCCCGGTACGGGCGCGCACTGAGCCCGCGCTCGGTGCGCGTGCGCAGCGGCACGGGAGGCACAAAGCGCGGGCGGAGGCCGGTTCCCCCGGAACCGGCCTCCGCCCGTGCGTGTTTCCTCCGCCGACGGTGACGCTGTCGTCGGCGCGAGCGGTTCAGCCCTGTGGGGCCTCCGGCTCGCCGAGGCTCAGCATCAGGCGGTTGGCCCAGCTGAAGAATGCGGCGCCGTGGATGACGTCGGCGATCTCGAGCTCGTCGAGTCCCTGCGCGCGCAGCTCGGCGACGTGGCCGGCGGTCAGCGCGACGGGTGTGCTCGCGAGCGCGACGGAGGCGTCGACGATGGCCCGCCAGCGCGGGTCGAGGGCGGCATCCGTGCCCTCATCGAGCAGACGCTGCACGTCGTCGGAGCGCTTGGAGTGGTGGCTCGCGAAGCGGGAGTGCACGCTGGCGCAGAAGATGCAGCCGTTGTGCCTGCTGGTCGCGGTGGCGGCGAGCTCGCGCTCGGCCCGCGGCAGGCCCTCCTTGGCGTTGTAGAAGATGTCCTTGTCCGTGCGGGTGCGGGCGCCGAGGATCTCCGGATCGCGGGCCAGCAGGGCGAAGTAGGGCGACTTGGCGCGCGAGGCGTCGACGAGGCCCTCCCAGTGGCGCTCCTCGAACTCCGACTCCGGCAGCGGCTCGAGCCACGGCACCCAGCCGAGTTCGGCCTGGGTGAAGACGACCGGGCGGTCGAGCTCAGGGTGTTCGATGACGCGCTCGACCGTGTCGGTGGTGGCGCCGACGATGGTCTCGGATGCCGCGGCTGCGGCCTGTGCTGGCGTGGTCATGAGAGGAGCTCCAATCCGGCGACAACGCGAATCTGAAATGTGAGGAAGGCGACGAGTTGCGAGAGGGTGACGATGTCGCTCGTGCTCCACCCCGCGTCGAGCAGTGCCTGCAGCGCGGCCGGGCTGGCCTCGCGCGGGCGGAACACGAGCAGGTGCGCGTGTTCGAGGGCGGCGGCCAGGCGTACGCCGAGCACGTCGCGGCGTTCCGGGGCGACGCGGTAACGGAGGCCGTCGGTGTCTTCGACGCTGAGCGGCCCGGCCGGATAGGCGCCGTAGGGTCCACTGGCGCGACCGGTGGCGAGCACCGCGGCGACCTCGGCGGCGACGGCCTGAGGCAGCGCACGCGCCGACGGCGCGGCGACGGGGGCGGTGGCCGCGTTGGCCAGCTGCTCCGCGTAGTACTGCTGCGTGACGCCGGAGGCGTGCAGCCCCGTGACGAAGGCGGCGACCGCGAAGCGCTCGACGGCGCTCACGGTTCCGGGGAACTCTGGGGTGAACAGCGCGTCGTAGCTGGCCTGCGCGTTGGCGCGGGTGACGGGGCGGCGGGCGCGCAGCTCGTCGATGGCCGAGCCCGGGGTGACCCCGAGCAGCTCATCGATCACGTCGGGCGGGGCGATGGTGGTCATGCGTGTGCTCCTGTTCTGGCGAGGGTTTCGGTGAGTGAATCGGTGCTACGGGAATCAGTGCTGCGGGAATCGGTGCTGCGGGAGTCAGTCGCGCGGGCCCCGATGCCGAGCGCCGGGGCGACCTGCGTGGCGATGAGCTCGATCGAGCGCAGCACCAACTCGTGCGGCGGGTCGACGGAGTGCACCTGGAAGACGACGTCGGTGACCCGGTCGAGGCTGCGGTCGGCCGCGAGCGACTCGATCACGTCGTCGACGGTGCCGATGTGGGTGTCGAGGCCGGCGATGAGCTCCTCGAGCGAGTCGCCCTCGATGTGCTGTCCACCCGCGCGGAAGCCGGCGGCGGCCCGGCGCAGATTCGGCTCGGCGATGCGCAGCGCCTCGGCACGGTCGTCGGCGACGAAGAGCGTGCGGGAGGCCATGATGCGCGGCGTCGCCCCTGCTGGCAGTGCCTCGTAGTAGGCGTCGACGATGGGGCGCTGGATGTCGTCGAGGCTCGCACGCGGCGATCCGGGCGGGCGCGGCTGGGTGCGGGAGAGCATCAGACCGTCTCCGGCCGCGGCGGCCCGGCTTCCGCCGGCCACCGAGAACGTCGCCTGCCAGAGCTTGCCGCCGAGCTGCGGGGCAGCCGGGTAGAGCCGGTTCTCGCGGGCGGCGGCGAAGGCGGACGCGAGCGCAGCGGCATCCGCGGAGTTCGTCGACGAGCCGACCGTCGTCGCTCGCCCGGCACCGAGCGGCAGGCCGGCGAAGGCGTCGCGCAGTACGGCGAGGTGGTCGGCGAAGATCGTGCCGCGGTCCTCGCTGCGCTTGCCGAAGGCCGGGAAGGAGGAGGCCGTTCCGCCGGAGCCGACACCGAGTTCGAGCCGCCCTCCGGAGAGGAGGTCCAGCACGGATGCGTCTTCGGCGACCCGCACCGGGTCTTCCAGCGGCAGGGTCACGATGCCGGTGCCGAGCCGGATCGCCGAGGTCTGCGCGGCGACGTGGGCGAGGAAGACGAACGGGGCCGGCAGCCCGCCCTCGCTGGCGCTGAAGTGGTGTTGGGCGACCCACGCCGAGTCGAAGCCGAAGCGTTCCGCGGTGCGGATCTGCTCGGCGGCGAGCCGGAACCGCTCCCCCGGGGCGGCCTCGTCGAGCAGGCGGGTGAAGAATCCGAGGCCGCGCGGGGCCGGTGCCGATGGAGAGGCCGGGGTTGGGGCGGTTTCGCTCATGCTGAGAACTCCTTGACTGATGGCACCGCTGCGAGCAGCTGCTGCGTGTATTCGTGTTGTGGGTTGCCGAAGATCTGGGTGGCGCTGCCGGTCTCGACGGCCCGGCCGCGGCTCATCACCGTCACCGTGTCCGAGATCTGCCGCACCACGGCGAGGTCGTGCGAGATGAAGAGATAGCTGAGCCCGAGCTCGTCCTGCAGGCGCTCGAGCAGGCGCAGGATCTGGGCCTGGACGGTGACGTCGAGGGCGGAGACCGCCTCGTCGAGCACGAGAATCTCCGGGTTGACCGCGAGCGCCCTGGCGATCGCGACCCGCTGCCGCTGCCCGCCGCTCAGCTCGCGGGCGCGCCGCCCGAGCACGGTCTGCGGCAACGCGACGAGGTCGATCAGCTCGGCCGCACGGATGCCGCGGCCGCGGCGGCCGGCCGACACCCCGTCGGCGAGGCCGAAGTTGCGCAGCGGCTCCGCGACGATCTGCTCGACGCTCTGCCGCGGGTCCAGCGAACCGAAGGGGTTCTGGTAGACGAGCTGGATGCGCCGGCGCAGCTGCCTGCGCTGCTCGCCGCGGAGCTTCGCGACGTGCTGGCCGTCGATGATGATGCATCCGGATGTCGGCTCGGCGAGCCCGACGACGGCGCGGGCGGTCGTGGTCTTGCCCGAACCGGACTCCCCCACGATCGCGTGCGTCGTTCCGCGGCGCAGCTGGAAGGAGACGCCGTCGACGGCCCGGAACGCGTTGGCACCGCGCCCGAACTCGGTCACGAGGTCTTCGACCTCGACGGCGTAGGGGTTCTCGGCGGCCGCCGCCGCGGCATCCCGCAGGAACAAGGGGGCGACCGGCTGACGCAGCGCGCGGCTCGGCGTCACGTGGAACGACGGGGCGTCCGCGAAGAGCCGCTTCGTGTACGCACTCTCCGGGCTGGCGATGACGGCGCGGGTCGCCCCCTGCTCCTGGATCCGGCCGTGCTGCAGCACGACGATGCGCTCTGCCCGCTCGGCGGCAACCCCGAGGTCGTGGGTGACGAAGAGGATCGCGGTGCCGAACTCGGCGCGGAGCTCGTCGAGCAGGTCAAGGATCGTCTTCTGCACGGTGACGTCGAGGGCGCTCGTCGCCTCGTCGGCGATGATGAGCTCCGGCCGCAGCGCGATGGCGATGGCGATGAGCACGCGCTGCCGCATGCCGCCGGAGAGCTCGTGCGGGTACTGCTTGGCGCGGCGCTCCGGGTCGGGCAGGCCGACGCGGGTCAGCAGCTCGATGACGCGGGCCTGCCGCGCCCCCTTGTCGCCGCGCTTGTGGATCTGCAGCACCTCGGCGATCTGGGCGCCGATGGTGCGCACGGGGTTGAGCGAGCTGGACGGGTCCTGCGGGATCAGGCCGATGCGGGCGCCGCGGACGGTCTCGAGGCGCTTGTCGCTCCAGCCGGCGATGTCGACGCCGTTCAGCAGGATGCTACCGCTGTCGCGGTGGGCGTTCTCGGCGAGGAGGCCGATGACGGCCTGGGCGGTCGTGGTCTTGCCCGAGCCGGATTCGCCGACGAGGGCGACGACCTCGCCCGGTCGCACGGTGAAGCTGACATCGTGCACGACCCGGCTGAGCCCTGCCGCGGTGCGGTAGGAGACGCTGAGCCCCTCGACCGCGAGGACGGGGACGTCCACGTCGGCCGGGTTCTGCGGAGCACGTGGCTTCGCGGCCTCCGCTGCGCTCCG
>JBEVGZ010000009.1:0-9927 GCA_040511515.1 Microterricola sp. | reverse complement strand
CGTGAGGAAGGTCCGCGTCGTTGCGGAACGGTGTTGCACGGCTACGCGGAGTCGTTCTCGCTGCGAGTCTGCGACTCGAGTGCCTCGATGCGGAGATCCTGCAAAGCACTCTGCTCGGCCAAGATGCGGGTCTTGTCCTCGAGATCGGTGAGCTCGGCGCTGTGCTGAATGCAGACCAGGAAGAGGATCAGCACACTCACGAAGAAGACGAGGTTGGTCGGAACCTCGACGCCGACGAGATCGGCCGCCCACTCCAGCACCGGTGGGAAGATGCCGATCAGGAGTGCGAGCACTCCCGCGACCAGCCACCACACGGCGTGGCGCTCGCGAAGTCGGCGACGCCGGAGCATCTCCATCACGACGGTCAGGGTCAGCAGCGCAGCGGCGATACCGAAAATGTAACTCGCGAGGCTCACGCGACCACGCCTTTCTCTGCGAGCGGCACACGCGGCCGCATCAGCGCGATGAGGAGGGCCATACCGGCGCGGCCGAGATATGCAGCGGCCTTGACGGGGTTGTGCGACGGAGTTCCGCCTGCTCGTGGGCGCATGGCGACGGGAACTTGGCGGATGTCGCAGCCGGCTCGTGCCGCGATCACCAGGGACTCGATCGTGTCGCCGAGGTATTCCGCGGGGTAGTGCTCCGCGAAGAGGGTGACGGCACGGGGCCCTGTTGCCCGGAATCCGGAGGTCGTGTCCGTGAGCGTGGTCTTGGCAAGCCGGCTGATCACGCTGGCCAAAACGACCATCGCCCACTTGCGCGGGCCGCGCACCGTGTAATCGCCCTCTCCGGCGAAACGTGCACCGAGAACGAGGTCGACTTCGGCCAGGGTCTCGAGCAGCACGGGAACGCCGGCCGGATCGTGCTGGCCATCGGAGTCGACCTGCACGACGTTCTCAAAGCCGTGCGCCATGGCGTACTTGAATCCTGCGCGCATCGCGCCGCCGACACCAAGGTTGTACGGGAGGCGCAGCACCGTCGCACCCGCAGCGCGGGCAACGGCAGCAGTGCTGTCCTTGGACCCGTCATCCACGACGAGCACGGAGACGCCGGGCAACTTCTCGAAGACTTCGCGCACCACGGCGCCGACGGCCTCTTCCTCATTGAGCGCGGGCATCACGATGAGGGTGCGCGCGAGCGAAGGGGTCATTCTTGAGATCCTAGCAATGGCTCTGGTCGGCGGCGTTCGGCGCTAGCCGGTGAAGACATGGCGGAGCAGGGCGGAGCGCCCAGCGCTGTTCTTGGCACGAATGGCTGCCGGCACTTCGCTGAGCGCATTCAGGCGCGACGTGAGGTGCCTGCGGGCGGCGCGGGCGGCCTTCGGCCAGCCGAGTGCCGTGCACGCAGCCGCGGCCTCGCGGAAGAGCGTGAGTTCCTGGGCGAACTTGGATCCGTCCGGTCCGGTCACGGCCGAGACGCTCGCCGAGTGCCTCCGGTAGTTGAAGCACAGGGCGTCATCCAACACCAAGGAGCCGCCGCCCTTGGTGATCTCCAGCAGCATCGCAAGGTCCTGGACGACATCCAGGTCGGTGCGGAAGTCGCGTGTGCGCAGCTCCTTGACGTTCCAGACCAGAGAGGGGAAGTACGTCCAGTTTCCGCGCAGCAGGCTCGTGGCCAACTGTTCTCCCCGGTACTCCCGGGCGCCGCTCCCGCTGAAGCGGTACATGGCCTTCACCCGGTCGGCGAGCGGACGCGACGGCGCGCCGTTCTCGTCGATGACGCTCACACCCGGCTGAATCACGCCGGCGCTCGGGAACTGTGCGATGAGTTCCTTCACCCTGCCGACGTAGTTGGGCAGCATCACATCGTCGCAGCCCATGAGGACGGCGAAGTCGCTCTGCATCAGAGTGATGCACTTGTTGTAGTTGCGGCTCGGACGGAGGTTCTCCTCATTGCGGAGATAGCTGATCCGCGGATCTCCGAGGCCGACGAGCCACTCGCCCGGGGCGAGGTCGGGGTAGACGTCATCGACGACGACGAGTCGCCAGTCCGGGTCGCTCTGCGCGCGCACGCTCTCGACGGCGGCGCGGAAGTGGTCGAAGCTGCCGTAGAACGGCATCATGATGTCAAGGGTCACTGGGGAGGAATCCTGGCTCTTTCAGCGGGGACGATGAGGACCCTCCATGCTCGCACATCGCGCTGGGCTTCACCCGAATCACTAAACTAGACCGGATGTCAGTATCAAACGACGGTGCGCCAGGGAACTCGGCGTCCACAGAAACCGGGCGCAACGACGGCACTCCGATCCGAGTGACGTTGTCGATGCTCTCGCTCGTGCCCGGCGGCATGGGCGGAAGTGAGACGTACGCACGGGAGCTGGCGCGCGGCCTCGACGCCCGAGCCGATGTCACCGTCGACGCCCTGGTTCCCGGGAATGCAGGCGGATCCTCCGGAATCGCCGCCGAACACGCCATCGCCGGCGTGGTTGCGAGGCCGTCGACGCTCGGTCGCCTGCGCGCACTGCTCAGTGCGACGCTCGCGAGGCGCTCGATCCGGCTGCTGAACGCAGATGCCGCCGTCGTGCACTTTCCGTTCACCGTGCGAGTGCCGAAAGCGGCGGCCGGCCAGGCAACGGTCATGACCGTCCACGATGTGCAGCATCGCGAGCTGCCGCACCTGTTCTCCATCGCCGAGAAGATCTTCCGGGTCTTCAGCTACGAGATCCCCGCACGCAAGGCCGACATCGTCGTCACCATCAGCGAGTTCGCCCGTGGGGGCATTGAAAAGCACCTGCGGGTCCCAGCCGAGCGCATCCGTGTCATACCGCTCGGAGTCGACATCACCGAGTTCACCCCGTACTTCGGGGAACGCGAGGATTTCGTGCTGTACCCGGCCCGGGGCTGGCCGCACAAGAACCACGCCGCTCTCCTCGCCGCCATGGAGCTGTTGCGCGTGGAGAGACCCGGACTGCGCCTGGTGCTCACCGGAGGCAACCTCGACGCGCTTGGCAGCATGCCGGAGTGGGTGGAGCGCCGCGGACTGGTTCCCCGCGAGGAGTTGCTCGGCCTCTACCGCAGCGCATCCGCCCTCGTCTTCCCGAGCCTGTACGAGGGATTCGGTCTTCCGCCACTCGAAGCGATGGCCTCCGGCTGCCCGGTCGCCGCGTCGAACGCCGGCTCGATCCCCGAGGTCTGTGGCGATGCCGCGGTGCTCTTCGACCCGAGCGATCCGGCGGACATCGCGCGCGGCGTGCGTGACGCGATCGCCGCCGGCCCCGAACTCACTCAGCGCGGACTCGTCCGCGCCGCCCGGTTCACGTGGGAGTCGTGCGTCGATGGGCATGTCGCGGCATTCCGTGACGCGGCGCGATTGCACGGCGCCAGATGACCGCACGCATCTCCGTCGCTCTGGCGACACACAACGGCTCCGCATTCATCCGCGAGCAGTTGCAGAGCATCCTCGCCCAGACGCTCCCCGTTGACGAAATCGTCGTGTCCGACGATGCCTCGACGGACGACACAGTGGCCATCATCGAAGCGGGCTGCGCTGAGTGGGAGCGCCTCACCGGCTCAGTGCCGGCCCTGCGCATCATGCGCAACGAGAAGGCGCTCGGGGTCACGGCGAATTTCGAGCAGGCGCTGGGCGCGTGCACAGGCGAGATCATCGCTCTGTGCGACCAGGACGACCGCTGGGATCACGGCAAGATCGCGGTCATCGATGCGGCGTTCCGCTCCCGCGCGGCGTTGGAACTCGTCCACAGCGACGCGCGGATCGTAGATGCACTCGGGGAACCGACGGGGCTGCGCCTCCTCGAGACGCTCAATGTCTCCGAGCCGGAGCGCCGTGAGATCCGCGGTGGCCGTGCCATCGACACGTTGTTGCGGCGCAATCTGGTCACGGGGGCCACCGCCGTGGTGAGCCGCGGCCTGATCGAGCGCGCGCGTCCGTTCCCCGCGTCGTGGGTGCACGATGAATGGCTGGCCGTGATCGCTGCGTCGAACGATCGTCTGCTTCTGATTGAGCAGGATCTGATCGACTACCGCCAGCACGGCGCCAACCAGATCGGAGCGACCTCACTGACAGGGTCCATCCGGCTGGCGCGCCTCATGCAGCCGCGAACGGAGCGTGATGCGCGCCTGCTGGCGCGGGCCATCGACCTCGCCGAGCGACTCCCGGGAACCGGGGCGCCCCATCACGTCATTGAGCTGGCGCAGGACAAAGTGGTGCACGAACAAGTGCGCAGCGGCTACCCGCGCGCGCGCCTGCTTCGCGTGCTCCCCGTGTTGACTGAATGGTTCAGCGGGCGCTACCGCCGCTTCGGGCTCGGAGCGCAGGACGTGCTGCGCGACCTGATCCAGCCCGTTTGAGCGACCTCGGCTGAGCGGCGCGGCCTACTCCTCCGGAACCGGCGCAGGCTCGTGCCGACGCAGGGCGTCGCGCCAGCTCATGCTCTGCGAGGCCTTGATGGCGCAGACGATGAGCAGCATCCAGCCGTACTCTCCGAGCACCGTGCTCTCGGCGAAGGAGGTGACGGTGAGCGCGACAACGATGAGCGCGGGCCAGACATACACGGAGCTGCGCTTCTCGCTGGCGAGCAGCCACGAGCGCACGAGCGCGAAGCCGATGAGCGCGCTGAAGCTGATCAGCCCGACGATCCCGAGCTGGAAGTACACGTCGTAGAAGGCGCTGAGCGCCGAGCTCTGGGTGCCGCGGGTGGCGAGGTTGATCCAGACGTACGGGGGTTCAATCGGAGGCCATGCGCCAACCCAGCCCCAGCCCTGCAGCGTGTTCATCTGCGAGTAGCGCACGATCTCGCGCCAGACCGCGATGCGCACCTCGAACTCGCTTCCGGCGTTGAGCAGTTCGAGGATCCTTGAGCGCGTCAGCCACAGCACGGCCGCGGTGATCGCCACGACGCTGAGCAGGCCGAGCTGCCAGTACATGCGCGTCGCGCTCGGCACGCGGCGGATGCCGGCGAGCGCCAGTGCGGCGAGGCCGACGACGATGAAGGCGCCCATGGTGACGGGGGAGCCGGAGAGCAGCACGCAGAGCGTCGCGAGCCCGATCGAGAATGCGCCAAGCATTCGTGGGACCGAGCGCGTCATGAACTCGATGGAGAAGGTGATCAGCGCGATCAGCGCGATCAGGCCCAGCTGGTTGCGGCTGCCGAAGATGCCCTGCAGCGGCCCGAGTGATGTGAGGTTGCCCTGGATGTCGAGGAAGGCGATCGGCAGGTCGAGGAGGACGCCGGAGAGCACTTCGAGAGCGAGGGAGACACCGAGCAGCACGCGCAGCACGTCGCCGAGCCCGCGCACGAGCTGGATCGTGTCGCGCACGAGTGTCAGGTAGACGCCGAGGGCCGTGAAGAGCAACAGGTAGAGCACCCGCGCTCCGCTCAGCACCGTCGTCGTGCTCCAGAACACCGAGATGATGGTCCAGCCGAGGAAGACGAGCAGGGTGATCGGCGGCAGCCCGTACCAGTCGATCGCCTGTCTGCGGGCGAGGAGCGAGAGGGTGGCGAGCGCGACGAGCGCGACGAGGATGGCGAGCAGCCCCGGCCAGCCCATCGTCGCCCGCAGCAGGTGCGTGCTGAACGCGGCGCCGAGGATGCACAGCGTCAGGGCGGAAGCGAAGCGTGCCGAGCCGAGCAGGTGGGCGACGGCCGGTGGGAACACGGGGTGACGTGCGGCATCCATGCGTCAGGGCATCGTCTCGACGCGGCCGAGATTGCGTTTGGTGATGATGGCGAGCGCGACGAGCAGCATCCAGCCGCTCTCGATCAGGATCCGGCTCTCCGCGACGCTCTGCACGATGAATGCGACCATGAGCAGGAACGGCACGAGGGCGGTTGCCGTGTATGGCCTGCTGTCGTCCAATGCCTCCCGCGGGCGGTCAACCGCCAGGAACCAGCTGCGCCAGAGCGTTCCGATCACGAGGGCCGCGAACAACACGACGCCGATCACGCCGAGCTGCATCCAGACGTCGAGCCAGGCGTTGTGCGCCTGCAGGTAGGTGACACCCTTGCGCACGGCAAGGTCATCGAACGGCTCGACCCACGGCGCCCAGTAGCCGACCCAGCCCCAGCCGGCGACGGGGCGCTCGGCGGCGAGACCGGCGACCGATGACCAGATGTCGAAGCGGCCGGTCAGGTCTTCGCTCTTGCCGAACAGGGCAAGGATCTGGCCCCAGAGAGACACGAGCAGGACGCCGCCGAGCACGAGCAGGCCAGTGGCGGTGAGGTAGACGGGGCGTCGCCCCTCAGGTCCGACCCTGCGGGCCCAGAGCGCGAAGCCCAGCGCGATCGCGACAACGGCGACGGCGATCATGACGGTGGCCGAACGGGTGAGGGCGAGCGTGACGGCGGCCGTCGCCAGCCAGAAGATGCCTGACCCCCTGCGCACGGTGCGTGCGGCCAGTTGGGCGCCGAACACGATGAGCGCGAGCAGCGCGGCCGCGGCAAGCAGATTGCGGTTGGCGACGATGCCCTCGATCGGGCCGCCATCGAAGAGCAGACCGCGAGACCAGTAGTAGGCGGCGGGGACCTTGCCCTCGTAGTCGGTGAAGAAGGGCAGCACGGGGCCCCCGACGGCGCCGGCAACGTAGATCTCGAACAGGATGGAGAGCCCGAGTACCCAGCGCAGCGCGACGCCGAGCGTGCGCAGGAACTCGACCCAGCTCAGGCAGAGCCCGAGGAAGAGTGCTGCGACGGTCGTCGTGAGCAGCGCCGCGAGCCCGACGCCGGTCGCGCCAGGGTAGAACGACCACGCGAGCGACAGCACGGCGAAGCCGACGAAGAGCCAGAGGCTCTTCGGCATCCGGCGCCACGACCAGTCCGGGCGCAGCCGGATGAGCGCGACGACGCAGGCGATGACGAGCAGCAGGGCGAGTGCTCCCCAGCCCCACCAACTCAGGAGGTTGCGCCAGAACTGGCCTGCGATGGCCGTGAACAGCAGCAGGGAGGCCAGTGCGCGCACGGCAAAACGGCTACGGACCGGCTTCATGCTCCAAGGCTATCGAACTCGGACCGCGCAGCACGGCCACCCCACCGCAGCAGACGCGATCTCAGACGAATGCCGCCTGCCCGGTGATGGTGCGCCCGACGATGAGGGTGTTCATCTCGCGCGTGCCCTCGTAGGAGTAGAGCGCCTCGGCGTCGGCGAAGAAGCGGGCGATGTCGTAGTCGATGACGATGCCATTGCCGCCGAAGAGCTCGCGGCACCAGGCGACGGTCTCCCGCATGCGGGCCGTCGTGAAGGCCTTGGCCAGGGCGGAGTGCTCATCCCGCTGCTCGCCGCGGTCGAGCAGCTCAGACACCCGCACGACCATGCCGAGCGATGCCGTGATGTTGCCGAGGCTCTTGGCGAGCATGTCCTGCACGAGCTGGTGGGCGCCGATCGGCTTGCCGAACTGCGTCCGCTCCTTCGAGTAGGCGACGGCGGCCTCGTACGCGCCGGCCGCGACCCCGACGGCGGCCCATGCCACCTCCGCACGCGTCAGCCTGAGCACCTTCGCCGTGTCCTTGAACGAGTTCGCGTTCGCCAGTCGGAGCGACTCCGGGACGACGACATTCTCGAGCGTGATGTCGGCGTTCTGCACGGCGCGGAGGCTGATCTTGCCCTCGATCTTGCTCGCGGTGTAGCCGGGGGTGTCGGTCGGCACGATGAAGCCCTTGACCTGGTTGTCCGCGACATCCTTCGCCCAGATCACCGTGATGTCGGCGAAGGTGGCGTTGCCGATCCAGCGCTTGGCACCGTTCAGCACCCAGTTGTCGCCGTCGCGCCTGGCCGTTGTGCGGAGGCCCTGGGCGCTGTCGGAGCCGCTCTGCGGCTCGGTCAGGCCGAAGCTGCCGATGATCTCACCGGATGCCAGCCGCGGCAGCCATTCCGCGCGCTGCTCCGGCGAGCCGCAGACGGAGATCGCGCCGCAGCTCAGCCCGTTCTGCACGCCGACGAAGGTCGCGACCGACGCGTCGACCCTGGCCAGCTCGAAGGCAAGGAAACCGCGGAACACGGCGGAGTTCTCGAACGGCCTGGTCTCGTCCCATGCGTAGCTGAACTGGCCGAGCTCGGCCAGCGGCCGCACGATCTCGGTGGGAAACTCCGCGCGATCCCAGTAGCCGCCGATGATGGGGCGCACCTCGGCGTCGAGGTAGCCGCGCAGCGCCATGATCGCCTCCTTCTCCTGCTCGCTGAGCAGCGACTCATAGTTGTAGAAGTCGGAGATGAGGGGCTCGAAGGTCATGACGGCGCTCCAGTGCAAACGGAGGCCCCTGTCGCCAGGGGCCTGTCGGTGATGTCCCGCTCAGCCTAGGTGGCGGGATGGCTGGGGCGAAGGCAGTTGGTAGTTTGGTCTCAAGCCAGCAGGACGGGACCCCACCATGTTTGTAGCAATCACCAACACACCGCGCGATTACGCCTGGGGATCCCGCACGGCGATCGCCGAACTGCTCGGACACCCGGCGAGCGGGGCCCCGGAGGCCGAGCTCTGGCTGGGCGCCCACCCCGCGTCACCGAGCGTGATCGTCGGCGCAGCGCCCGGGTCCGCGGCGACCCTGCCTGAGCTCGTGCAGGCCGACCCTGTCGACGTGTTGGGGGAGCGGAGCATCGCCGAGCACGGCGAACGCCTGCCATTCCTGCTCAAGGTGCTGGCGGCCGCCGGGCCGTTGTCGCTGCAGGCGCACCCGTCGCCCGAGCAGGCGCGCGCCGGATTCGCGCTCGAGAACGAGGCGGGCATCGCCATCGACGCGCCGGACCGCAACTACAAGGACGCCTTCCACAAGCCGGAGCTGATCGTGGCGTTGAGCGAGCGATTCGATGCGCTCTGTGGCTTCCGCGAGCTCGCGCAGACCCTCGACCTCGTCGCGGAGCTGCGCAGGGCGGATGCCGCGAGCTCCGACCCGCAGCCGAGTCCGCTCGATGCACTGGAGACGGTGCTGCGCGGACGCGACGGCCTGCGGGACGCCGTCGAGTGGCTGCTGCGCGACGGCAGAGGCGAGGACAGCGGCGAGGTCGAGTGGTTGGTCGAGCGGGTCGTGGCGCTCGCGGCATCCGCTGAGCTCGAGAGCAGCCCGTTCGCCGCGGAGTTCGCGACGGTGGGCACGCTCGCCGACGCCTACCCAGGCGACCCGAGCATCGTGCTCGCGCTGCTGCTGAACCGGGTGACGCTGCGGGCGGGCGAGGCGCTCTACCTGCCTGCTGGCAACATCCACATGTACCTCGACGGGCTCGGCGTCGAGCTGATGGCCGCCAGCGACAATGTGCTGCGCGGCGGCTTCACGCCCAAGCACATCGACGTCGACGAGCTGCTGCAGGTGCTCCGCTTCGACCCGGTTCCCGTGCCGCGGCTCGAGCCGGAACGCCAGGCGGACGGCGTGCGCGTGTACCGGCCGGATGTCACCGACTTCGTGCTCTACGCGATCGAGCGGGCCGGGGCCGATGCTCCGGCAGAGATCGCGCTGACCGGGGCGGCGATCGCGCTCTGCACGGCCGGCACACTGCAGCTGCGCGGAGAGCGCTCCGCGAGCGAGATCGCCCGCGGCGAATCCGTGTTCATCACGCCGGAGGAGGGCGCGCTCACCGTCGCCGGTTCCGGCTCACTCTTCATCGCGACCGTCGGCTCGTCGCTGCGCACGTCCTCTCGCCGACGTGACAGCGAACCTCGCTGATCGCGAGTGGTCGGTTAACCGCAGGCCGCCTCGACCATCGTGATCGTTGTGTGGTTGATCATCGGGGTCGTGCGCACCTCCGGTGGGCCGAAGTCACCTGGACTCCCTGCGAATGTTGCTGAGACGGTCGCCGCCTGGCCGCTGCGCAGATCGGTGATGAACTTGACCGCAGGCCGTCCGAGGTCGTCAACCATCGGACCGAGCCGTGTGTCGACGCCGATTTCACCGATGCCGGTAGCAGTGGTCCGACCACCGATGGGGCCATAGAGAAAAACCTCGGTGCGGTAGAAATCGTACAAACTGCTGTCAACAAAAGCGGGGAG
>JBEVGZ010000008.1:0-2589 GCA_040511515.1 Microterricola sp. | reverse complement strand
CTGAGGCCGCGCAGTCTGAGGCGCACCAGCGAGTGGATATGCGACCTTGCGCGCCCCTTTTAACGCCAACTCTGGATGCCGACAGCCTTGCCTTCTCCGTCGGAGAGGAACAAGCTGGGGCTTCAACCGGCACAATGCCGGTGAATACCGTTGGGCATTTGTGCTGCATCTGTAGTCCCTAAGCTTTCGCTCGGCGGTATGACTATTCAAGGGGGAGGCATTATGACACGAAGACAAAAGCGATTTGGCGCGCGGCCCGAGGCGGCGGCCGAGCGCGTTGCGGGTGGCGGGCTGCTGCACAGGCGGACGCTGCTGACGGCTGGAGCGGTGGCAACGGGGGCGATCGCGGCAGGGCGCGTCGGCACCGCGGCCGCGCAAACGGGATCTCTGGAGGTCCCGCCATGGATGCAGGTGCCGGGTCGACCCATGAGCGGGTACGGGCTGCCGTCGAAGTACGAGGAGCACGTCCAGCGCAGCGCCGTGCAGCCTTACGGCGATATGGCGCCTGCGTCGGGCGCGTCTTTCACCCCGCTCGAGAAGCTTGAGGGGACGACCACGCCCAACGGGCTACACTTCGAGCGCCATCACAACGGTGTCCCCGACATCGATCCGGCGGCGCACCGCCTCGCGATCCATGGCCTCGTCCGGCAGCCACTGGTGTTCTCGGTCGACGACCTGCTCCGCTACCCGATGACGACATACACTCGTTTCATCGAATGCTCGGGCAACAGTCTGTTCAACGCGTTCCCCGAGCCGCGGCAGGTGCCGGCCGGGATGATCCACGGCCTTGTCTCGTGCAGCGAGTGGACCGGCGTCTCGCTCGCCACCCTGCTTGACGAAGCCGGAATCGAGGCGGCGGGCACCTGGCTGCTCGCCGAGGGTGCCGACGCTGCCGGTATGAGCCGGAGCATCCCGATGCAGAAGGCGCTCGATGACGTGATCCTGGCGCTCTACCAGAACGGCGAGCGCATCCGGCCGGAGCAGGGCTACCCCATGCGTCTCGTTGTGCCAGGCTTCGAAGGCAACATGAACGTCAAGTGGCTACGTCGGCTTAAGGTGACCGACGGACCGACCCACACCAAGGACGAGACCTCGAAATACACCGAGCTGATGCCGGACGGGCGGGCGCGCCAGTTCACCTACCTCTGCCGCGTGAAGTCGGTGATCCTCAGGCCGTCGTTCGGCTTCACGGTGCCGGGGCCGGGCTGGTACGAGATCTCAGGCCTCGCGTGGTCGGGCGCCGGCAAGGTCGCGAAGGTTGAGGTATCGGCCGACGGTGGCGCGAGCTGGGCCGAGGCGCTGCTACAGGAGCCGGTGCGGCCGCAGGCGCTGACCCGCTTTCGAATGCCGTGGGTCTGGGAGGGCGGCCCCGTGCGCCTTCAAAGTCGGGCGACCGACGAGCACGGCGACACCCAGAAGACGCGCGAGATCTGGTACGCGCAGTACCGCCCGACGCAGATCTACCACTACAACGCGATCCAGACCTGGCAGGTGAACGAGAGCGGGGAGGTCAGCAATGTCTATGTCTGAGACCGGCGCCGCGGTAGCCGTGGCCACGCTCTTGCTGATGACTGCGTCGGCGGCGCTGGCGGGGCCTGGACTCGGCGAGCCGGTGAACGAGGAGGCGCTCGCCGCCTGGGACATCTCAATCCCGCCGACCGGCGAGGGTCTGCCGGAGGGAGGCGGGACCGCCCACGACGGCACGGTCATCTGGGCCGAGAAGTGCGCCGCGTGTCACGGCGAGAACGGCGAGGGCGTCGATAAGCTTGGGCCGGTGGTCGGCGGCATCGGTTCGCTGGCCACGGGGAAGCCGCTGAAGACCGTCGGCAGTTACTGGCCATACGCGACGACGCTGTTCGACTATACGCGCCGCGCCATGCCGCTGGATGCGCCGCAGAGCTTGACCGACGACGAGGTTTACGCGGTTACAGCCTTCGTTCTGGCGAAAAACGGCATCATCGCGGAGGACGAAGAGCTGAACGCACGGACGCTGCCTGCGGTGAAGATGCCCAATCGTGACGGCTTCGTGAGCTGGTGGCCGCTGCCCGGCGGCGAGTAGTTCGTGCCGGACGGGACGGCAATGCCCCCGCCCCGAGGCTGGACGGCACGCGCCGCTCGCCCCGTCGGTCTCCCGATCCTGGCGGAGGGCCGCCGCGTCGGCGCTAGAGATCCGATAGCGCTGGCCGCGGTGGGGGCTTGCTTCGTCGGTGAAGCGCCGTGCCATGGTGACCAACGGCACGACGGCAACAGCGAGCGGCCGACGGGGACTCCATATAGGATGCCAAGGCAGAGATCGCGTTCAAGAGCTTCTTGCGGCGGCCGAGGAGGATGCCGAGTTCCCTGAGGTTCCATCCGTTAGTCCAGGCAGGACCTCGGGATCGGTTTCATGCTCTTGGAGCGGCTGTTCGTAGCGCTCCAGCCTCCTCTCTCGCAGCCACGCCGAGGTGTCCACGACGTTCCTCATGCGGTAGTGGCGGTGCGTCGAACGCTGGCAGAATGGCGGATCGGAGGCCATCAATCCCCTCGTGACCTCGTCTCGCTGATGCCCGGGTTGGGTCCACACGCGGACTCAGCAGTCTAGCGACCACG
>JBEVGZ010000007.1:0-3094 GCA_040511515.1 Microterricola sp. | reverse complement strand
GCAGACGCCGAAGGACGTGCCAGGCGAGGTGCTGGCGCAGCTCGGCTCGCGGGTGCAACACCAGCTGCGTGCGTTCACACCGGATGATGCCAAGGCGCTGCGGGCCACGGTGTCGACCTACCCCAAATCGGGCTACGACCTCGAGGAGACGCTGACGATGCTCGGCACCGGCGAGGCCATCGTCACGGTGATGAACGAGAAGGGCGCGCCGAGCCCCGTCGCGTGGACACGCCTGCGCGCGCCGCAAGGCTCGATGTCGCCGTCGCCGGATGCCGCCATCGACGCCGCCGTCGCGGCATCCCCGCTGCTCGCGAAGTACGGCACGGCGCTCGACCGCGACTCGGCCAGGGAGATGCTCACCCGCAAGCTGGCGGATGCCGCGGCCAAGGCCGACGCTGCCCAGCAGGCGGTCGACAAGGCGGCCGCCGACGCCGAGTACGCCAAGATGCAGCAGACGATCGCCGCCGACCAGGCCAAGGCCGAGAAGAAGGCGCAGGCCGAGTATGACCGTCTGATGAAGCAGACCTCAGGTACGGCCCGCTCCACGAAGAAGCAGAAGACGGTGCTGGAGGAGGTGCTGGGCTCCAGCGCGACGAAGTCGGTGCTCACGGCGGTGATCGGCGGGATCTTCGGCACGCGCAAGCGCCGCTAGCGGGGGAGAATGGGCGCATGCTCGAACTGCGCCCCTACCGTCCAGCCGACCGCGCCGCCGTCTACGAGATCTGCGTGCGCACGGCGGATGCCGGGGCCGATGCGACAGGCCAGTACAGCAGCGACGATCTGATGCCAGATGTGTACGCCGGGCCGTATCTGGAGTACGCGCCGGAACTCGTCACGCTCGTCGTCGATGGTTCCGGTGAGTCGGAGCGAGTGCTCGGCTACATCATCGCCGCGGCCGACACGCGTGACTTCGTGCGCTGGTACGAGGAGCGCTGGCTGCCACGGTTCGCTGCGCGCTATGCGCCGGCCGGCGAGCCGGCATCCGGCGTCAGCGCCAAGGAACGCGTGGTCATCGCCGCCGGTCTGCACCCGCAGGCACCGCCGTCCGACGAGCTGGCTGCGTACCCGGCTCACCTGCACATCAACCTGTTGCCGGAGACGCAGGGCCGGGGGCTCGGGCGCACGCTGATCGCTACGCTGCTCGCGCAGCTGCGCGAGCAGGACGTGCCCGGTGTGCACCTCGGCTACGAGCCGCTCAACGGCGGCGCGGCGGCGTTCTATGCGCGCCTGGGCTTCCGGCCGCTGCCATCGGGGAGCGAGCAGGCTCCCCGCGTCGGCATCTCGACGGCGGCCGAGCTCTAGACCGAGCTGTCCAGCAGGATCCGTGTCGCCGCATCGCCGATGGCGACCGTGGCCACCGCGTCGGCCGCGCCTGCGCCGTCGGCGGTCATGAACCACGTTGCCGACAGGGCGGTCCATGCGATGGTCCAGCGCAGCAGGCGGTCGGCGTCGATGCCGGATGCCAGCGACACCGTGTGCACACGCCGCCGCAGCCGCTGCGGGTCTGCCGATTGCGAGCGCGACGGGTTGCAGAGCATGTTGGCGTAGTCGAACTCGGCGGCGCCGAGCAGGCCCTTCGGATCGATTGCGAGCCAGCCGCGACGATCGAAGTCGAGCACATTGCCGTGATGGATGTCGCCGTGCAGCGGCACGGGCACGATCTGTTCATTGAGCAGCTCGGCGGCGAGATCGGCGCCGCGCAGATAGCTGCCGCCGAGGTCATCGGCGTTCGCGAACAACTCGCCGAACCACGAATCGAGCGGAACGAGCGGCGGCGGAGGGCTTACGCGCGGCTCGTGCAGGCTGGCAATGCTGCGGCAGAGCAGCCGCAGCGCGTGGTCGTCGTCGGCGGCAGACGGACCGAGCGCCATCGCCGCCAAGGAGCGGCGGCCCCTCGCCCGTTCCAGCAGCACGGCATCGTCGTCGTGCCGGTAGACCGCTGCTGCCCCTCTGCCGTCCCACCAGCGTTGGAGCGCGAACCCCGCGCGCTCCTCGTCGCCGGCCGCCGACGCGGTGGCGAGCTTGAGCATCGCCGGGAGTCGCACGTCACCGGCATTCCACAGCACCGGCTGCAGCAGGCTGGTCGCCGTCGCGACGGCCGGGCCGTCCGCGTCGAGCTGCCAGCGCTCGAGGTGGGCGAGCAGCCGCGCGGTGTCTGCGGCATCCGGGGCGAGCCCCTGTGCGGCGTCTGAGGTCATTGTGCTCTTCGTGGATTCGAGGTGTGCGTTGGCCGGCGGTGCGACGCGGCTCAACGCCGGGCGAAGCCGGCGCGACGCTCGTGCCAGTACATCAGCGACGCATTCTCGCGCATGAACTCGGTGAGCGACTGCGGTTCGTCGATGATGGTCGCCGGTGCGCCGAGCACGTCGATCACCCGGCGCATGTCGGCGGCCGTCCAATAGCGGCCGCGCATGCGCACGAGCGTGTTGCCGTCATGACCGACAATGAAGAGATGGTCCTCGGTATCGAGGGTGTGTCCGCGGTAGAACGACACGAACAAGACGTACTCGACCTCGTCGCGCGAGATGTAACGGCGAGGACCGGCGAAACCGGTCTCGCGCACCCCCGTTGAGGAGACCGTGATCGATGTTCGGTAGAAGGTCATTCCCAAGACCACGAGGACACCGAGAACGAGCGCCTTCGCGAGAAGGATGATCAGCCAGGTGCCGCTGGGGATCGTGAGCCAGTAGAGCACGGCGAAAATGGGAACCAGCAGGGCCGCCGCAGCAAGCATCGACTGCGTGAACACCTGTTCCCGCGGACGAAAAGTCTCGCCCCCCGAGTCATCGGCGCGCGCTCGATTCATTGCATTCCCCCCGTGCATGCACCGGAGGTCCCCCGGTGCATACACCCGAGCGTATTGCGGAATGGCGCGGAGCGCACCACCCGGGTTACGTCTGGCTACCTTCGGGGGCGAATTCTTTCGGGCAGAACGGTGAACGGATGCCGTCAGCCCGCGTTTTCGGCCGAAAACGGAAACGGCCCCGACCATCTTTCGATGTTCGGGGCCGGTCTTTATCTGCGGAGAATGGGGGATTCGAACCCCTGTGTGGGTGCTGTGCGAGCACTCACGTGAATCTGTTTGTTAAATTGG
>JBEVGZ010000006.1:0-3112 GCA_040511515.1 Microterricola sp. | reverse complement strand
GGTTGAGGTTCATGAAGTCGAAGTCGATGTCGGCCCACGGCAGCTCGACGTTGGCCTGCGTGTGCAGGTGCAGGAGCGGCTTCTGCAGCGCGTCGAGTCCGGCGATCCACATCTTCGCGGGGCTGAACGTGTGCATCCACGCCACGACGCCGATGACGTCGTCGCGAGCGTTGACGTCGAGGGCGAGGCGGCGGATCGAGTCGGAGTCCGTGAGGACCGGCTTCCACACGACCTTGACCGGGAGGCCGGCGAGGCCCTCGGCGACGGCCTGAGACTGCTCGGCGACCTGGCGCAGGGTCTCCTCGCCGTAGAGGTTCTGGCTGCCGGTGAGGAACCAGACCTCGTAGTGGTCCAGGGTGGTGGAGAGTGCTGGCATTAGTGGATGGCCCCCTGCGGTGCTTGTCCGTAGACGTTTTGGTATCGGTCGAAGAGCGCGTCGATGGCGGCCTGCGGGATCGGGATCAGCTCGCCGCCCTGCCGCGCGATGTGCACGGTGCGGGCCACGTCTTCGACCATGACGGCGGCCTTGACCGCGTCGCGGGCGTCCTTGCCGATCGTGAACGGACCATGGTTCTGCATCAGTACGGCCCGCGAGCGGTGACCGCTGAGGGTCTGCACGATGCCGCGACCGATCGAATCGTCGCCGATGATCGCGAACGGGCCGATCGGGATCGGGCCACCGAACTCGTCGGCCATGGCGGTGATCACGCAGGGGATCTCCTCGCCACGGGCCGCCCACGCGGTCGCATAGTCGGAGTGCGTGTGCACGACGCCACCGACCTCCGGCATGTTCCGGTAGACGTAGGCGTGCGCGGCGGTGTCGCTGGACGGCGAGCGCTCGCTGCCGGCTGAACCGGGCACGACAACGCCGTCGAGATCACAGAGGATCATGTTCTCCGGCGCCAGCTCGTCGTACGAGACGCCGGAGGGCTTGATCACGAAGAGCTCGGCGCCGGGCACCCGGCCGGAGACGTTGCCGCCGGTCCAGATCACGAGGCCGTAGCGTACGAGTTCGCCGTGGAGGGCCGCGACATCCGCTCGCACCTCCTCGATCGCTCGCTCGATCTCTGGCGAGAACGGGGTGTACGCAGTCATGCTCACGCCTCCGTAGCCGTCGATGCGGTGCCGGATGCCGCGGCCAGCGCGTCGCGCTTCTGCGCCCGCAGCCGGTGCATCACCTCGTTGGCCCCGCGGCCGAAGTAGTCGTGCAGCAGGGTGTATTCCGCGAACAGCACGTCATAGGCGTCAGCAGATGCCTCATTCGGCATATAGACGTTCTTGTTGAGCTTGCCCATGGCCTGGCCGGCCGCGCGCACGTCCGGGTAGGCCCCGGCGGCGACGGCCGCGTGGATGGCGGAGCCGAGCGCTGGGCCCTGCTCGCTGGCGATCGTCGAGATCGGCATCCGCAGAACATCGCTGTAGGTCTGCATGAGGTGCGGGTTCTTCAGCAGGCCGCCGGCCACGATGAACTCGGTCACCGGAACGCCGCTGGCGTTGAAGGTCTCGACGATGGTGCGCGTTCCGAAGGCCGTCGCCTCCAGGAGCGCCCGGTAGACCTCCTCCGTCCGGGTCGTCAGGGTGGTGCCGAGCACGACGCCGGAGAGCTCGTGGTCGACGAGCACGGAGCGGTTGCCGCTCTGCCAGTCGAGGGCGACGAGGCCGTGCGCGCCGACGGGCTCACGGTAGGCGAGGTCGGTCAGGTACTGGTGGATGCTGCTGCCTGCCGCATCCGCTGCCTCGAAGTAGCGGGCGGGGACCTGGTTCTTGACGTACCAGGCGAAGATGTCGCCGACGCCCGACTGCCCGGCCTCGTAGCCGTAGAGTCCAGAGACGATGCCGCCGTCGACGACGCCGCACATGCCGGGCACCTCCGCGAGGGTGTCGGAGTTCATGACGTGGCAGGTGCTCGTGCCCATGATGGCGACCATCTGCCCGGGCAGAACGGCCTGCGCGGCCGGTGCGGTGACGTGGGCGTCGACGTTGCCGACGGCCACGGCGATGCCCTCGGGCAGTCCCGTCCAGGCGGCGGCCTCCGCGCTGAGCGTGCCGGCGGCATCGCCGAGCTGGCCGATCCGGTGCTCGAGCTTGTCGCTGACGAATCCGGCGAAGGCGGGATTGAGCGCCGCGAGGAAGTCGCTCGACGGGTAGTCGCCGTCCTGCCAGATTCCCTTGTAGCCTGCGGTGCACGCGTTGCGCACGTACTCGCCGGTGAGCTGCCAGACGATCCAGTCGGCGGCCTCGACCCAGTGCTCCATCTCGGCGTAGAGCGCTGGCGCCTCCTCGAGCAACTGCAGGCCCTTGGCGAACTCCCACTCGCTCGAGATGAGCCCACCGTAACGCGGCAGCCAGGCCTCTGCACGCTCGGCGGCGAGCGCGTTGATGCGGTCGGCGTGCGGCTGGGCGGCGTGGTGCTTCCACAGCTTCACGTAGGCGTGCGGTGTGTCGGCGTGCTCGCTCAGTTCGTTCAGCGGTGTGCCATCGGCGAGCGTCGGCACCATGGTGCACGCGGTGAAGTCTGTGGCGATGCCGATCACGAGGGCCGGGTCGATGCCGGCGGCCGCGACGGCTGCCGGCACGGCACTCTTCAGCACGGCGACGTAGTCGGCCGGCACCTGGAGCGCCCAGTCCGGCGCGAGGGCGACGGGCGTTCCGGCTGCCGCGGCGGGACCGGCGGTCAGCACGGTGTCCATCACGGCGTGCGGGTAGTCGAGCGTGGCGCTGCCGAGTTCCGCACCATCGGAGACCCGCACCACGACGGCGCGGCCGGAGAGGGTGCCATAGTCGACGCCGATCACGAACTGCTCGGTCTGGGCGGATTGCTCGGCCGCCGGGTGGGCGGGGGTGGTGCTGGGGGTCACGTCGTGGACTCCTTCGTCTGGGCCGTTCGGCCGCCATCCTGTCGGTCGCAGATGTCGGCCGGCACGAGTGACCGTCGATTTCTACAACGTTGTAGAAGAGTAACATTTCCGGCTCGGTCCGTCTACGCGGGGCCTGATAGCTTGGGATACCGCGCCGGATCGGCGCCCGATCCAGAAGGGGACCCCATGGCCGCAACGCTCTCAGACGTCGCCGCCATCGCCGGCGTCTCAATCAAGACCGTCTCCAACGTGAT
>JBEVGZ010000005.1:0-2566 GCA_040511515.1 Microterricola sp. | reverse complement strand
CAACGGTTCGCCACATCAGGGGCAGCCGGATCAGCAGTTCGAGGGAGAACACCATGACGCAGCAGAGCAGCCGGGCAGGCGACCAGACCCAGACCGCGGAGGAGCTGGAGCTCGAGTGGGCGGCCGACCCGCGTTGGACCGACATCCGTCGTGACTACACCGCCGCCGACGTGATCGCGCTGCGCGGTGCGGTGCGCGAAGAGCGCACCCTCGCCCGTCGTGGGGCGGAAAAGCTGTGGGATCTCGTGCAGAACAACGGGACGCCGGAGGACCCGCGCTGGGTCGCCGCGCTCGGTGCGCTCACCGGCAACCAGGCGGTGCAGCAGGTCCGGGCCGGGCTGCAGGCGATCTACCTCTCCGGTTGGCAGGTCGCTGCCGACGCGAACCTCAGCGGGCAGACCTACCCCGACCAGTCGCTCTACCCGGCGAACTCGGTTCCGGCCGTCGTACGCCGCATCAACAACGCGCTGCTGCGTGCAGGGCAGATCGAGTTTGCGGAGGGCGGCTCAACCAGCGAGGGTGAGGCCATCGACTGGATGGCGCCGATCGTCGCCGACGCCGAGGCCGGCTTCGGTGGGCCGCTGAACGCCTACGAGCTGATGTCGTCGATGATCGAGGCCGGCGCGGCCGGTGTGCACTGGGAGGACCAGCTCGCCAGCGAGAAGAAGTGCGGCCACATGGGCGGCAAGGTGCTCGTTCCGACCGGGCAGCACATCCGCACTCTGAACGCCGCCCGACTCGCGGCCGATGTCGCCGGCGTCCCGACGATCGTGATCGCCCGCACCGACTCGCTCGCGGCCACCCTCATCACGAGCGACCACGACGAGCGCGACCAGCCGTTCATCACGGGGGAGCGCACCGCCGAGGGTTTCTACACGGTGCAGAACGGCATCGAACCGGTCATCGCCCGCGGCCTCGCCTACGCGCCGTACGCCGACCTGATCTGGGTCGAGAGTGCCGAGCCCGACCTGGAGCTCGCCCGCCGTTTCGCCGAGGCGATCCACGCCGAGTACCCGGGCAAGCGCCTCGCCTACAACTGCTCGCCGTCGTTCAACTGGAAGCGCCACCTGAACGACGAACAGATCGCCACCTTCCAGCGGGATCTTGCCGCACTCGGCTACGCCTTCCAGTTCATCACGCTGGCCGGATTCCACTCGCTCAACCACTCGATGTTCACGCTCGCCCAGGACTACAACAGCCGGCACATGAGCGCGTACGTCGAGCTGCAGGAGGCCGAGTTCGCCTCGGAGGCCTCCGGCTACACGGCCACCCGCCACCAGCGGGAAGTCGGCACCGGCTATTTCGACCGGATCGCCACCGCGCTCAACCCCGACAGCGCCACCCTTGCCCTCGTCGGATCGACAGAGGCCGAACAGTTCTAATTTTCCGCCACCATCCGCCGATCGAGTAGGCCGTCCACGGCGGTATCGAGATCACCTAACGAGGTCTCGATACGCGCCGCAGGCGACGCTACTCGACCGGCAGGCACGTACTGAGGGAGACACGACCATGAACACGACACAGACAACGATCGCCGAGCCGCGGCCGACGACGGCAGCGACCCCCACCGTCCGCGGCGGGGCGTTCCCGGCGCACGAACCGCGCATCGAGGTCTCGGCGGCGCTCGGACCGCGCTACGAGGAGATCCTCACCCCGGAGGCGCTCGACTTCCTCGCCGCACTGCACGACCGCTTCGCCGGCATCCGTCACGACCGGCTCGCCGCCAGGCTGCAGAACCGGGTCGACGCCGCGAACGGGCGCGACCCGCGCTTCCTCGCCGAGACCGCGCACATCCGCGAGGATTCGACGTGGCGTGTCGCCGGAGCCGGGCCAGGCCTCAGCGACCGCCGAGTCGAGATCACGGGACCGACCGATCGCAAGATGGCGATCAACGCGCTGAACTCCGGCGCGAAGGTCTGGCTCGCCGATCACGAGGACGCAACGAGCCCCACCTGGCAGAACGTTATCGAGGGGCAGCTGACCCTGCTCGACGCCCTGCACGGTGAGCTCAGCTTCACCAGCCCAGAGGGCAAGCACTACTCGGTGACGCACGACATCGCCGGGCCGGACACCCCGACCATCGTCATGCGCCCGCGCGGCTGGCACTTGGTCGAGAAGCACCTGCGCTTCCACGACCGCGCCGGCCGCTCGATGAGCGCCTCGGGCAGCCTCGTCGACTTCGGGCTCTACTTCTTCCACAACGCGACCAGGCTGATCGAGCTCGGCAGCGGTCCGTACTTCTACCTGCCGAAGCTCGAGGGGCACCTGGAGGCGCGGCTGTGGAATGACATCTTCGTCTTCGCGCAGGACTACATCGGCATTCAGCGCGGCACGATTCGGGCGACGGTGCTGATCGAGACGATCCAGGCCGCATTCGAGATGGACGAGATCCTCTACGAGCTGCGCGAGCACTGCGCGGGCCTGAACGCCGGACGCTGGGACTACATCTTCTCCATCATCAAGACCTTCCGCTCGCGCGGGCGCCGATTCGTGCTGCCCGACCGCAAGCAGATCACCATGACGGTGCCATTCATGCGGGCGTACACCGAGCTGCTCGTCTCGACCT
>JBEVGZ010000004.1:0-9995 GCA_040511515.1 Microterricola sp. | reverse complement strand
CAGGCCGACGCCCTGGTGCGCACCGGTGTCGCCCACTACGCGCTCGTCATCGGCGCCGAGAAGCTCTCGGACATCGTCGACCCGACCGACCGCAGCATCTCCTTCCTGCTCGGCGATGGCGCGGGCGCCGTCGTCATCGGCCCGAGCGACTACGCGGGAATCTCCAGCACCGTCTGGGGTTCCGACGGGTCCAAGGCCAACGCGGTCGGCATGAACGGCACCCTCGTGGAGTACCGCGATGGCGCCGCCGAGTGGCCGACGCTCCGCCAGGAGGGCCAGACGGTCTTCCGCTGGGCCGTCTGGGACATGGCCAAGGTCGCCAAGCAGGCCCTCGCTGCCGCCGGCATCACCGCCGACGACCTCTCCGCCTTCATCCCGCACCAGGCGAACATGCGCATCATCGACGAGTTCGCCAAGCAGCTGAAGCTGCCGGAGAGCGTCGTGATCGCCCGCGACATCGCGACCACCGGCAACACCTCTGCCGCGTCCATCCCGCTGGCAACGCACCGTCTGCTCGAGGAGAACCCCGAGCTGAGCGGCGGCCTCGCACTGCAGATCGGCTTCGGTGCCGGCCTCGTGTTCGGCGCGCAGGTCGTCGTCCTTCCCTAACAAAGTCCTGCCGCACCCCTAAACTGGGTGGCGGTCAAACGAAACACCCCCCTCAAGGAGAAAACAACATGGCATTGTCCACCGAAGAAGTTCTTGCCGGCCTGGCCGAGCTCATCAACGACGAGACTGGCATCGCGACCGACACGGTTGAGCTGGGCAAGTCGTTCACCGACGACCTCGACATCGACTCCATCTCGATGATGACGATCGTCGTCAACGCTGAAGAGAAGTTCGACGTCAAGATTCCGGACGAAGAGGTCAAGAACCTCAAGACCGTTGGTGACGCTGTCACCTTCATCGTCGGAGCCCAGGCTTAAGACCCCTTTCCCGCTCTGGCGGGTCGACACCAGTCGGCTCGCCGGGCCGGGCATGCCCGCTTGATCCCCTCACTGCGTGGAGAGTTTGACGTTATGACCAAAAAGATTGTGATCACCGGTATCGGCGCGACGTCGCCGCTCGGTGGCAACGCCCAGGACACCTGGTCGGCCTTGCTCGCCGGTGAGTCCGGTGCGAGCACCCTCGACTACCCCTGGGTCGAAGAGACTCAGATCCCCATTACTTTCGCCGCTCAGGCGCGCGTGAAGCCGAGCGAGGTGCTGGAGCGTCACGAGACCAAGCGTCTCGACCCGTCCAGCCAGTTCGCCCTGATCGCCGGGCGTGAGGCTTGGGCGGATGCCGGCTCCCCCGAGGTTGCTCCCGAGCGCCTGGCCGTCGACTGGTCGACCGGCATCGGCGGCGTCTGGACGCTGCTCGACGCCTGGGACACCCTGCGTGAGCGCGGCCCGCGCCGCGTGCTGCCGATGACCGTTCCGATGCTCATGCCGAACGGCCCGGGAGCGGCGATCGGAATGGACCTGCACGCCCGTGCCGGCATCCGCACCGTCGTCTCCGCTTGCGCCTCCAGCACCGAGGCCCTCGCGAACGCCTACGACCACCTGCAGCGCGGCCTGGCCGACATCGTGATCGCCGGCGGTTCCGAGGCCGCGATCCACCCGCTGCCGATCGCGTCCTTCGCGGCCATGCAGGCGCTCTCCAAGCGCAACGAGGACCCGAAGACGGCCTCCCGCCCCTACGACGTCACCCGCGATGGCTTCGTGCTCGGTGAGGGCGCTGCCGCGCTCGTCGTCGAGACCGAGGAACACGCCCTGGCCCGTGGCGCGCGCATCTACGCCGAGCTGATCGGAGGCACGGTCACGAGCGACGCGTACCACATCACGGCTCCGGACCCCGAGGGTTCCGCGGCGGCCCGCGCGATGCTCACGACCCTGCAGAACGCGGGCGTCTCACTGAGCGAGGTCTCGCACATCAACGCGCACGCCACCAGCACGCCCGTCGGCGACATCGCCGAGTACAACGCGCTGCGTCGTGTCTTCGGCGACCTCCTCGACGGCATCCCGGTGTCGGCAACGAAGGCGTCGACCGGTCACCTCCTCGGTGGCGCCGGCGCGATTGAGGCGCTGTTCACGGTGAAGGCCCTGCACGAACGCGTCGCCCCGCCGACGATCAACCTCACGGAGCAGGACCCGGCCATCGCGCTCGACGTCGTCACGTCGCCGCGTGCGCTCGGCGACGGCCCGCTGACCGCGATCAGCAACTCCTTCGGCTTCGGCGGACACAACGCGGTCATCGCGTTCCGGAGCGTCTGATCCACTCGAACACCCTCGGGTGAAACGCTCAGAAGGCCCGCTCGGTATTCCGTGCGGGCCTTCTGCGTCTCTGGGGCTGAGGGATCAGCCAGTCTTGTGCAGCCAGATCACCGGGGAGTGATCGCTCGCGTGACGGAAGACGTCGAGCTCGTCGTCCCATTCCTGGCCGAGTGCGAGCCGCAGCTCCCGGTGAAGTTCGAGCACGTTGGTGCCGGCGTGGTGCATGGCGGCCCGGATCCGGTCCTCCGGCACCACCATGTTGCCGACGCTGTCGACCTGCGCGCAGAAGATGCCGAGGTCGGGGGTGTGCATCCAGCGGGAGCCGTCGGATCCGTTGCTCGGATCCTCGGTCACCTCGAAGCGGAGGTGCTCCCAGCCGTGCAGAGCGGAGGCGATGGCCGCCCCCGTGCCGCGCTCGCCCTCCCAGTAGAACTCGGCGCGCTGGCTTCCATCGATCACGGGCTGATCAGCCCAATCGAAGTTCACGGCGCGACCGAGGGCGCGACCAGCCGCCCACTCGACGTGCGGGCAGAGGGCACGCGGTGCCGAGTGCACATAAATTACTCCCCGTGCGGCAGGCGCCAGACGGGCAGGTGTTGCCGTCATGATCTCTCCGTTTCGTGTGAGGTGCGTCTTCCCCAACGACCTGTGAAACGGGTGCCATGACCGGCACTCACACGATTATGCCCCAGAAGTGGGGTTCACACAACGAACCGAGCGATCACGGAGTCACCGCGAGGATGTCATCGAAGCTCACCACGATCGGAACATTGCTCACCGTGCTGGAGAGGTAGCTCTTCAGCCCGATGCCGCCGGCGGCCTGGATCGACGCGGTGCTGTCGGTCGCGGTCAGCTGCCAGGCGACGGGCTCCGCCGCGCTCGTCTTCCACACCTTCGCCTGGATGGTGCTCGGTGATGTGCCTGTGACGCGCACGCGCATGCTGAGCTTCTCCCCCGCCACGTACGTCAGGCCGCCGGCCGTGCTCGTCGAGGTCAGCGCCACTTCGGCGTTGCCGTTGGAATCGGTTCGCACCAGCGACAAGCGCACATCGCCGCCCGCCCGGAGATTGAGTTTCGCCAGATACGCGCCGCCGCCGGAGATGCGGCGCCCGTATGCCCACACGTAGGAGCCGCTCCCGGCCGGCACCTTGTCGGAGGCCATGGTGAGACTGAGGTCGGTCGCCGTCGACGACACACCGTTCAGGAAGGCGTTGAGCGTTCCGTTGGCCGTCGGCAGCCGGAACTTGCCGACTCCGTCGGCCACGGAGAAGCTGGATGCCGCGCCGGCCAGCTGCCAGGCCCCGCCGGTGTCAGCCGTGCCCCAGCCCGACGCCACCGTTCGCCCGAAGGCGTCCGCAGCCAGTGCCACCGGCCCTGGTGGGTTGGTCACCGTGACGGGCCTCGTCGTGGTGTTCGTTCCCCCGGCGTTGTCGGTCACGGTGAGCGAGATCGTGTAGTTGCCTGCGGTCGCGTAATTGTGCGCGGCGGGGTTGCCCGTTCCCGTCGTGCTGTCACCGTAGTCCCAGGCGTAACCGGTGATGGTGCCGTCGCCGTCCGTCGATGCGCTCGCGTCGACCGTGCAGTCGCGGTAGGTGCAGGATGCCGTGAATGACGCCGTCGGCGGGGTGTTGGCAACCGCCGCGCCGATGCTGAAGGCGTCCGTGTACGTTCCGCCCGTTGCCCGGCGGAAGTTCGCGCTCAGACTGTCGGCGTTGACGACGACGTCGAGGTTTCCCCAGCTCGGGTTCTGGTTGGCACCGGAGGTCGCGGCGAAGTATGGCGCCTCGGCGTCGGTGGTGGAGACGTCGCGCAACGCGACGCCGCCGGTGCCGACGGTCGCGAACACGGTTCCGGCTCCCCTGACCAGGGTGTTGTCGGCATCCACCACACAGCCGGCCGTGTAGCTGCCGGCGGTCAGCCCGGAACAGTTGGGACCGGTCGCGAGCTGCTTGGTGCGCGCGTAGAGGTGCTCGTGCCCGTTCAGCACGAGGTCGACACGCTTGCTCATCATCAGGTTGTTGATGTCGACGCCGGATGCGCAGGCGTACTCGCCGACCGAGACGCACGGCATGTGCATGCCGACGACGACCCAGGGGATGCCGGCGGTCCTGGCCTGATCGATCGCGTTCACCGTCCACTGGTAGTGGGGCGTGCCCGACGCATACGACCAGCTCCCGCCGGGAAAGGTCAGCCCGGGTGAGATCGCGATGAATCGCACCAGCGGCGCGTCGGCCGGCACATCGACGAAGTACTCGCGTCCGTAGGTGCCGACGGCACCGGGCAGCTGGTTGGGGAGGCAGGCGGAGAAGTCGTTGATGTTGCCGTTCTGACCGTTGCTCTCGTGGTTGCCGGCGATGAGCTCGAAGGGGAAGCCGGCCCCGACGCGCGTGGTCACGAAGTCGCACCACGTCGACTCCTGCCCTGTGACGCCATAGGAGAGGTCGCCGAGCGCAACGTGGAGATCGGGGTCGAGTGCGCCGATCTGGTTGAGCACCGCACCCGTCTCGGTGCGCGCGGAGTAGTCTCCTGAGGCCGTGAAGTGCACCTCGCCGGGTACCGCCGCCATCTTCGGTTGCACGGCTCCCGCCGCGAACGCCGCGATCACGAGGGATGCCCCCGCCGCTCCGGCCAACATCGATCTCATTGCACGCATGAGCCTGCTCCTTGCACGTCGGGTATGTAATCGTGGCAAGGCGGGGAATGGCCGGGATCCTGTGGGCTGGGAATCGGCCTTCGGCGTCTTGGCTGCAGGCTACCGGATCGCACCAGCCCTGAATAGGGGGGATTCGCCGAAAGCAGCGTGGCACCGCCGCACCGGTGCGTCGCCTGATTATGCTCGATCGCAGAGGCACTCGATCGGAGCCGCCCCTGTCGGCGGTGCGGGAGGAGAATACATGTCGGTGCGCGAGAGCCTGCTCGCCGTGCTCACGCTCGGTCCCGCCTACGGGGCACAGCTACACGCGGAACTCCTCTCCCGGCTCGGCCACCGCCGCGACATCAACGTCGGCCAGATCTATGCGACGCTCGATCGACTCGGCAAGAACGCGCTCGTGCGCGATAGCGGAACGACCAGCGATGGCCTGCCGCTCTACGAACTCACCTCGGCCGGCCGGCTGGCCGCCCGGGAGTGGTTGAGTGTCGTCGGCCCTGCACAGCTCGATTGGAACGAGATGCTCGACCAACTGCTGGTGGCCTCCTCGCTGCCCGGGGTCAACCTCGACACTCTGCTCGCGCAGCACCGCGAGCTCTGGGCCGCGCCGCTGCTGCAGCAGGTGGAGCCGGAATCGGTGCAGGATGCCCTGGCCACTGCATCAGAGGACGAGCTACGTGCGGCCGCACTGCGCTGGCTCGACGCCTGCGAACGTGCTGCAGCAGACACGACCGCCGGCACGGCGATCAGCCGGCCACTCAGTGACGCGCGGCCTCGCCGTGGCCGTCGCCCCGCCGCCTAGCTACTTCGCGTCGGAGTAGCGCTCGACGGTGGCGATCCCCAGCGGGAAGTCCACGGGGAAGTCGCCGAAGAGCAGACGACCGGAGGTGGCGGCCGCCTCGGTGACGACCGCGGCCACCTCCTCGGCGTGCTCGGCCGGCGTGTGCACGATGATCTCGTCGTGCAGGAAGAAGACGAGGTGCGGGATCCCGTCGAAGACGGGGCCGGATGCCGCGGCGCGGTGCCCCGGCGGCTGCGGGTTCCTGCCCTCGATGGCGAGCAGCCCCTTGCGGAGCTCCGCCATCCAGCAGAGCGCCCACTCGGCCGCGCTGCCCTGCACGACGAAGTTGCGGGTGAACCGCCCCCAGTCCCGTGCCCGGCTCCGCGCCCTGGACTCCTCGGCGGTGCTGGCGCCCGGCTGGCTGGCCCGACGCTGAGCCTCGCGCCAGTCCTCGCCGGGTGCCGGAGAGGAGCGGCCGAGCCAGGTGGTGACGAGCTCGCCGCGCTCGCCGGCACGGGCGGCCTGCTCGACCAAACGTATGGCGCGCGGGTAGGCCCGGGTGAGCTTCGGCATCAGGCGGCCGCTCTCCCCCGTGGTCGCGCCGTACATCGCCCCGAGCATGGCGATCTTCGCCTGATCACGCGTCTCGACGACGCCGCTGGCGACGATTCCCGCGTACATGTCGACGCCACGGCCGGCCGCGGCCATGCTGGTGTCGGCCGAGAGCGCGGCGAGGATGCGCGGCTCGAGCTGGGCGGCATCCGCCACGACGAGCTTCCAACCGGGGTCGGCCGTCACGGCCGCGCGGATCTGGCGCGGCAACTGCAGCGCGCCTCCCCCGCTGGTCGCCCAGCGCCCGGTTGCGGCGCCGCCAGGAACGTAGTCGGGGTGGAAGCGACCGTCGACGATCCACTGGTCCATCCAGGTCCAGCCGTTGGCGGTGAGCAGGCGTGCCCGCTTCTTGTACTCGAGCAGCGGCGCGATCACCGGATGCGTGTACTCGGCGAGCTCCCAGCGGCTCGTCGACGTGATCATGAGCCCGGCGCGGTTCAGCGCCTTGAGCATGCTCTGCGGGGAGTCCGGGTTGACGGTGTTGTCGCCCAGGATGCTCCGGATGCGGCCGGCCAGCACCTCGAGCTTGGCCGGCCGCGTGCCGTATGGCACGCGCGGGCCGAGCTCCTCGGTCAGGATCGCGTCGTGCACCTCCGTGCGCCATGGCAGCCCGGCGCTGCGCATCTCGGCGGCGATGAGCGCCCCGACGGACTCGGCTGCGAGCAGGAGCCGCAGCCGGCCGGCATCCGGAACCTCGGCGATCGCCTGCAGCTGGCGTCGGTACTCGGCGACGCTGTCTTCGGCGGCGGAGCTGCGCCCGGACGCCATCGTGTCGGCGAGGTCGAACAGGGCGCTGTGCACGGGGGCGACGGTTGCGGTGAGCGGCTCGGCCGGCCGACTCCAGTCGCTGGGCGCGGCGCGCGCGAACTCCGTGCCGGCGGAGAGGGTCGAATTGCGGAGGATCGCGTGGCTGAGGCGCAGGTCGTGGCATCGCTGCACCCGCACGCCGGCGGTGAGCAGATCGCCGTACCAGCGGGAGCTGTCGCTCCACACCCAGCGTTCGGCGGCAGCGCCCGTCGCCTGGTGAGCGCGCTCGCGTTCGGCGACAAAGCCGGCGACCGCCCTGAACTCCATCGCCAGGGGTGCGGCCACGAGCTCTCCGCGCTCGTCGACGGTGCTCGCCGTCACCGAGGTCGGGTCTGTGCGAGAGAGAACGATGGCCACCGCACCATTCTCCCCGCCGCCACCGACATCGCGCGCCACGCCACCTGCTCATGCTGGCGCCCGCAACTCGGGCGGGGCTAGGATCGACGGCGTCGAAAGGATCCACCTCTGCCCCAGACAGCCCCGGTTCCCACGCCCGAGCTCGTGCACGCACTCCGAGCGTCGGGTTCGGTGTTCGCCGAAGATGAGGCAGCGCTGCTCCTCGAGGCCTCGGCAGGAGACGCCGCGCGGCTGAGCGAACTGCTCGTCCGTCGTGTCGCCGGCCTCCCGCTCGAGCAGCTGCTCGGCTGGGCCGAGTTCGCCGGCCTGCGCGTCGCCGTCGAGCCGGGCGTCTTCGTGCCCAGACGCCGCACCGAGTTCCTCGCCGAACTTGCCATCGACGCGTGCTCCCCCGACGCCATCGTCGTCGACCTGTGCTGTGGCTCTGGTGCCATCGGCGCCGCCATTCTGGCCTCGGTCCCGGCCGCACGTCTCTGGGCAAGCGACGTGACGGCCGAGAGCGTGCAGTGCGCGCGGCGCAACCTCGGCGATCGCGCGACGGTTGTGCGGGGCGACCTCTTTGCGGCGCTGCCGAACACGCTGCGCGGTCGCGTCAATGTTCTCGCCGTGAACGCGCCCTATGTGCCGAGCGCCTCGATCGCCCTCATGCCGCCGGAGGCACGGGTGCACGAGCCGCACAGCGCACTCGACGGTGGGCTCGACGGCCTCGACGTCCATCGGCGGGTCGCCGCGGATGCCGGCGGCTGGCTGCGTCAGGGAGCCATACTGCTCATCGAGGTGGGCGCTGAACAGGCTCCCACCTCCGCCGCGCTGTTTGAGGCCGGGGGCTTCACCACGTGCATTGCCCGCGACGGGAGCCGCGACGCCACGGTGGTCGTCGCGCGGCGCTGAACGCGCTAGCTGCGTAGTGCGGCGTAGTTCCGGAGGAAGAGGGCGATCGTCAGTGCGACGGCCTCGATCTCGGTCGGATCGACGCTCTCGTTCGGTGCGTGGATGAGTGCGAGCGGCTCCTCGACGCCGATCAGGATGATCTCGGCATTCGGGTACGTGTCGGCGAACACAGTGCAGAGCGGGATCGAACCGCCCTGCCCCAGGTTGCTCATCGGCATGCCGTAGGCCTCGAGCATCGCGGCCGCCATGGCCTCATATGCCGGCCCGTCCGTTCTCGCCTGGAACGGAGCGCCGATGGCCTCCGTGTCCGTCGTGACGTGAACGCCCCACGGCGCGGCGGCCCGGAGGTGATCGACGAGTGCGGTGTGAGCGTCGGCGGCTGACATCCCCGGCGGGACGCGAAGGTTGAGGCGCGCGGCCGCCCGTGGCGCGATAGCCGCAGTCGATCCTGTCACCGACGCGCAGTCAACGCCGAGGACGGTGACCGCTGGCCTGGCCCAGATCATGTCAGACACCGTGCCGTCGCCGAGCAGCGCGACCCCGTCGAGCACGGCGGCGTCGGCACGGAACTGCTCTGGCGCGTAGCTCTCCCCCGCCCAGCTCTGCGTGTTGTCCAGCCCGGTCACGGTGGAATTGCCCTGGCTGTCGCGAAGCGAAGCCAACATGGCGACGAGCGCTGCGAGCGCATCGGGGGCTGCACCGCCGAACATGCCTGAGTGGAGCTCAGTGGCCATGGCCTCAACCGTCACCACGAGGTTCACCATGCCGCGGAGGGTCACGGTTGCCGCAGGGCGTCCGACCGCCGCGTTGCCCGTGTCGCATACGAGGATCGCGTCGGCACGGAGTGTCTCGGGGTGGCCAGCAACGAATGCCTCAAGCCCTCCGGTTCCTTGTTCCTCCGACCCTTCGACGACAATCTTGAGGTTCACCGGCACATCGCCATCGAGCGCTCTGAGGGCAAGGAGCTGCGCGAGGATGTTCCCCTTGCAGTCGGCGGCTCCCCTGCCGAACCACCGTCCTTCCGCCTCGGTCAGCTCGAACGGCGGGGTTCGCCACGCAGAATCGTCGAGGGGAGGCTGCACGTCGTAGTGGGAGTACAGGAGCACGGTCGCGGCTCCCGGGTCGGAGCCCGGTCGGGATCCGACTACGGCGCGGCTGCCGTCCGGCGTCTCCTCGAGGTGGGCATCGGCGAATCCGAGTTCGGCGAACCTGTCGAGCGTCCACTGCGCCGCCCCCAAGCACTCTTCCGTCGGGTACTGGCGCGGGTCCGCGACCGAGCGGAACGAGACGAGTTCCGCGAGTTCGGCGCGTGCCGCCGTCATCCGGTCGGCGATTCTCGAACGCAGCTCCACGTCTCAGCCGCCGTTGGCGTCGGACGTGTCGAGGCCGTCCACGAACTCCTGAAACTCGGCCAGCTCGTCTGGGCAGTAGACCTCCATGATCAGGAGCTGCCCTTGAACGAGCCGGTTCTCGGCGATGATGGGGCGGCTTCCCGTGCCGCCAGCACCGGTCATCAGTTGTCCGAGGAAGGTGGCCCGAGTCAGGGCGTCATTCGGGTTCGCGCAGACCGCCCCGCCGTCCTCGCCGAGGACCCGCACGATCTGCTCGCGGGAGGGCGCCGTCGCCCCGGTCGCTTCGATGT
>JBEVGZ010000003.1:0-2532 GCA_040511515.1 Microterricola sp. | reverse complement strand
TCCCGCACGCAGCGTCGCGAAAACAGGCAGCAGCGCTCCGGTGTACGCGAGAACAGGAAGGGCCGGCGCAATTGCGCCGGTCCTGCCTGTTCTCGCGACGGGCTGCGGCCCGATCAGTCGGCGGGGACCGGCGTCGGGCCGGTCTCGGCCGCCACGGCATCCGGGGCCTGCTTCGAGTCCTCGGTCCAGCCGTGCACCTTCTTGGGCGCGGCGAAGAACGCGACGGCGAGCGCCCCGAGCACGGCGACCGCCGCAGGCAGCAGCAGCGACTGCCCCATCGCGGTGCTGAAGCCTGCCTGCAGCGCCTCCGGCAGCACGGTGTTGCCGGAGCCTGCACCCTCGCCGGCTCCGCCGCCCTCGGTGAAGCCGGGCAGCTCGGCCGCGAGGCGCGACTGCATCAGCGCCGCGATGCCGGCGCTTCCGAGCACAGCACCCATCTGCCTGGTCGTGTTGTAGACGCCGGAGCCGGCACCGGCCAGTCGCGGCGGCAGGTTGCGGGTTGCGGAGGTTGCCAGCGGCGCCCAGATGCCGGCGTTGGCGAGGCCGAGCAGCGCGATCGGGAACAGCAGCTGCCACAGCGGCACATCGGCGGAGAGGATGCTGCCGAGCCAGGCGAGCGCGCCGGCCAGGCAGAGCAGGCCGAAGCCGGCGATGTACTTGGGGTTCACTCGGTCGACGAGCTTGCCGACCACCGGTGCGAGACCACCGGAGATCACGGCCATCGGGATGAGCAGCAGCGCCGACTGCGTCGGCGTCAGGCCGCGCACCGTCTGCGTGTAGAACATCAGCGGCAGCGCCATCGCGGTGATCGCGAAGCCGACGGTGGTGATGGCGACGTTAGAGAGCGCGAAGTTGCGGTCGCGGAACAGGCCGAGCGGCAGCAGCGGCTCCCCCTTGTTGATCGCCTGCCAGCCGATGAAGGCGGCGAACACCACGATGCCGGTGATGATCAGGCCCCACACGGTGATCGGGCCCCAGATCACGCCCCAGTCGTAGCTCTCGCCCTCCTGGATGCCGAACACGATCAGGAACAGTCCGAGCGCGCTGAGGATGACGCCGGGGATGTCGAAGCGGTGCTTGTGCGTCTTGAGCGTCGGAACGAGACGCCACGCCAGGATGAAGGCCAGGATGCCGACGGGCACGTTGACGAAGAAGATCCACTCCCACCCGGCGGCATCCACCAACACGCCACCGAGGATCGGACCGACGAGCGTTGCGACACCGGCGACGGCACCCCAGAGACCCATGGCCTGGCCGCGCCGGTCCGGCGGGAAGATGCGGGTGATCACGGCCATCGTCTGCGGCGTCATCATGGCCGCACCGAAGCCCTGGAAGACGCGGGCCATGATCAGCGAGTTGATGTCACCGGAGAAGCCGCACCAGGCGGATGCCGCGGTGAAGACGACCAGGCCGATGAGGTAGAGCCGTTTCGGGCCGAAGCGGTCGCCGAGGCGCCCGGTGATCAGCAGCGGCACGGCGTAGGCGAGCAGGTACGCACTCGTCACCCAGATCACGCTGTTGATGTCGGCGTCGAGCCCGGTCATGATCGACGGGTTCGCGACCGAGACGATCGTGGAGTCGACGAGGATCATGAAGAATCCGAGCACGAGTGCCCAGAGGGCCGGCCAGGGCCTGGTGACGATTTCCATGGACGTTGTCCTTCAGTTCGGGGAGTGCGTGGAGGCGGCGGCGCCGGGTTCGGCGTCGGGCCACGGCAGTGCGCCGCTCGCCATGTCGGCGACGGTCGCGGTGAGCCAGCCGATTTCGCCGCGCAGCTGGGTTGCGCGGTAGTCGGCGTCGATCCAGTACAGGCGCGGGACGCCCTTGGCGGATGCGGCGGCCGTGAGTTGCTCGATCTCGGCGAGCTCGGCGCGCAGGAGCGCGACGCGGGCGCCGAGCAGCTCGGTCACCTCGTGCCGCGGCAGGTTGTGCGACTCGCCGAGTGCCAGCGGGAAGCGCGGGTACTCGTTGACGGGGGTGGCGAGGAGCTCGGCGATGGTGCTGCCGAGGCGTTCGCGCCCGGCATCCGTGATCTCGTAGCTCGTGCGCTCTGGCCTGTTGCCTGCCCGCTCTGTGCCGCGCACAGCGGCGAGGCCCTGCTCGAGCAGCCGGTCGACCGCGTGGTAGAGCGAGCCGCGCCGCACCTTGACGACGCGATCCTCACGGCGCTGGATCAGCAGTTGGTACATCTCGTAGGGGTGCATGGGTCGCTCGGCGAGCAGCGCGAGCGCCGCGATGCCGAGGGGTGTGAGCGCGACCACAATATTCCATTCCGATTAGTCCAACCGGACTATTAGACCCCGGATGTCGCGCCCCGTCAATCCGAGAGTCCGTTGAGAGCGGTCAAATGGCCGCTTTCGAGCCCTCACAGCGGCCATTTGGCCGCTCTCACTGGAACTGTGGACTAGTCGGCGGGCTGGATGCGGCGACCGGTGCGGTCGCGGTCCGGGTGCGGGGTCGGCACGGCGTGCGGGACGGCACTCGGCGCCAGACCGATGCGAGCGGCGACGGGCGCCACCACGGTCGGCCGGA
>JBEVGZ010000002.1:0-3646 GCA_040511515.1 Microterricola sp. | reverse complement strand
GCGATGGCGTACGCGTTGGCGCTGTGCCGCTGCATCCGCACGTCGAGGGTCTTGATGCCGCGGGCGGTGAGGAACGCGTCCATCGGTGCGGAGACCGCACCGGCCGCGAACTGGATGAAACGGATCTTCTCGTGGAGATCGTCATCGTTCAGCACGACAGCTCCGCCGATCACATCGGAGTGCCCGCCGAGGTACTTCGTCGTCGAGTGCACCACGACATCGGCGCCGAGCGCGAGCGGCTGCTGCAGCGCGGGCGAGGCGAAGGTGTTGTCGACCACCACGAGCACCCCGTGTCGGTGCCCGAGCTCGGCGAGTGCCGCGATGTCGCTGACCGCCATCAGCGGATTGCTCGGCGTCTCGACCCACAGGATCTTGGTTGCGGGCTCGATGGCCGCCTCGACCGCGGCCAGATCCGTGAGGTCGACCGGGGTGTTCCGGATGCCCCACGCACCGTGGATCCGATTGATCAGTCGGTACGTTCCGCCGTAGGCATCGTTGCCGAGCACGACGTGGTCGCCGGGCGCGAGTGCGGCGCGCAGCAGGGCGTCCTCGGCGGCGAGGCCGGAGGCGAAGGACAGGCCGTGGGTCGCGCCCTCGAGCGCGGCCAGCTGGGTCTCGAGCGCCGTGCGGGTGGGATTGCCGCCCCGGGAGTACTCGTAGCCGCCGCGCAGCCCGCCGATGCCGTCTTGCACGAAGGTGGAGCTCTGGTAGATCGGCGGGATCACCGCGCCCGTCGTCGGGTCGAAGTGCTGGCCGGCGTGGATCGCGCGGGTGGCGAAGGCGTCGGAGTCTGCTGAGTGGTTCATGTCGTGGACTTTCTGTCTCGTGCGTGGGTCGTGTGCAAGGACTTCGAGCGTTTGCAAGGACGTTTCGGGGCGAAGCGTCCTTGCGAACTCACGTGTTCCTTCTAATCTGGTGGCGCGGATGCCGCGACGCCGGCTACTGGCTGAGGTAGCGGAGCAGGTCGTGGCGGGTGATGACGCCGAGCGGCTTGCCGCCATCGGTCACGAGCAGGGCGGTCGCCGTGCCGAAGGCGGCCCTGGCGTTCGCGACCGGCTCGTTCACGCCGATCAGCGGCAGCGCCGCCCCGGTGAACTGCCCGACCAGGGCGCTCAGCGGCGCCTCGCCGGAGAACACCTGGTCGAGCAGTTGCCCCTCCTCGATCGCGCCGACCACCTCCCCCATCACGACCGGCGGCTTCGCGCTCAGCACGAGCAGCTGTGAGACGCCGGCCGCGGTCATGGCGTCGATCGCCTCGCGCACCGTGTCGGTCGGGTGCACGTAGAGCAGCGCCGGCGTGTGTCCCTCCTTGGATGCGAGCAGCTCCGCGACCGTGTGGCCGCTCGGAGCGTTGCTGAAGCCGTAGCTGCGCAGCCACTTGTCGTTGAAGATCTTGCCGAGGTATCCGCGGCCGCCGTCTGGCAAAAGCACGACGACGACGGCATCCGGGCCCAAGTCGGCCGCGGCTCGGAGCGCGGCGACGACCGCCATGCCGCTGGACCCGCCGACGAGGATCCCCTCCTCGCGGGCGAGCCGCCTCGTCATGGCGAAGGCGTCGGCATCGCTGACGGCGAGCACCTCGTGCGGAACCGCCGGGTCGTAGGCGCTCGGCCAGAAATCCTCGCCGACGCCTTCGACGAGGTAGGGCCGGCCGGTGCCGCCGGAGTACACAGACCCCTCCGGGTCGGCGCCGATGATGCGCACCGTGTCGCCGGAGACCTCACGCAGGTAACGCCCGGTTCCGGTGATCGTGCCGCCGGTGCCGACGCCGGCGACGAAGTGGGTCACCGCGCCCTCGGTGTCACGCCAGATCTCGGGGCCGGTGCTCTCGTAGTGGCTGAGCGGTCCGTTCTGGTTCGAGAACTGGTCGGGCTTGAACGCCCCGGGAATCTCGCGTACCAGACGGTCGGAGACCCCGTAGTACGACTCGGGGCTGTCGGGCGCGACGGCCGTCGGCGTCACGACGACCTCGGCACCGTAGGCGCTCAGTACGTTGATCTTGTCTTCGCCGACCTTGTCCGGCAGCACGAAGATGCAGCGGTAGCCACGCTGCTGGGCGACGAGGGCGAGCCCGACGCCCGTGTTGCCGCTGGTCGGCTCCACGATCGTGCCGCCCGGTTTCAGCTTGCCCTCCCGCTCGGCCGCATCGATGATGCGGGTGGCGATGCGATCCTTCGCCGAGCCGCCGGGGTTCAGGTACTCGAGCTTCACGAGCACGGTGGCCGCGATCCCGTCGGTCACATGGTTGAGCTTGACCAGCGGCGTGTTGCCGATCAGGTCGACGATCGATTCTGCAAAGTGCATGGTGGTGTCCTTCACGAGCTGTCTTGTCAGGGAGGAGATCCTCTGACGGATGCCGCGGCGCCACCTCCCGAAACCGCCCGGAAACGGCCTCGAGTGTCGAGGTCTCAGGCTGTGGGAGTGCTGCCGCGCACGGTGGTGAGTCTGTTTGTGGGCGCGTCGATCAGCGACAACAACAACAGGACTTCACAGTGGACACGCTCTCACTGTAGCGACGAGCACCGGCCGTGTCACGCACACGACGTCATTCGGCCGAGCGCTGAGTGCCACGGTGGTGGACGAAGCGGCCGGCGAACAGGGCGCGGTTGGCCCGCGGCATCCGGCACATGTTCAGCGCCTCCCCAGCGAATGCCGATACATTCGTATTCATTCGGTGTCTGCACAGTGCGCCGGACGATTCGCCTTTGCACCCACCCACGCTCAGCATTCGAGAGGCCGAGAATGTCTTCTTCCCCGACCCCGCCCGTTCCCCCTGCCGCCAAGGCACAGGCGAAGGCGCTCACCGTGAAGGAACAGCGCGCGGAGGCACGCGCGAAGAAGCTCGAGGAGTACAAGAAGCGCGAGGCCAGGGCCCGCCGCAACCGCCTGATCGGCATCTGGTCGGCCGTCGCCGGCGCCGTCGTGGTCGTCGCCCTCGTCGTCTCCGCGATCGTGCTCACCCCGCAGCGTGCGAGCTACACCGCCGGCAGCGATGGCGCGAAGATCTCCGGTGTCGAGACGTTCAAGAATGGCGCAGGCCACGTCGAGGGCACCGTCGACTACCCGCAGAACCCGCCGGCCGGCGGCGAGCACAACCAGAGGTGGCTCAACTGCGGCGTCTACGACCAGCCGGTTCCGAACGAGAACGCCGTGCACTCGATGGAGCACGGCGCCGTCTGGGTCACCTACGACCCCGACCTCTCTGAGGACGAGCTCAACGCGCTCAAGCTGAAGCTGCCCAGCAGCTACATCGTGCTCTCCCCGAAGGAAGACCTGCCGTCGACCATCGTGCTGAGCGCCTGGAACGCCCAGCTTCAGGTTGACTCGGCCGACGACGAGCGCGTCGGCGAGTTCCTCGAGGAGTTCTGGAAGAGCCAGTTCGTTCCCGAGCCCGGCGCCATGTGCTCCGGCGCGCTGGACGCACCGGGCAAGGTCTCCTAGGGACGACTGCCGTGACAGACACGATCGAGAACACGACCGACGCTGCTGAGGCCGTCGACGCCTCCGAGGCCGCCGCGCCCGCGCGCCGCATCGGCGGACGCGTGTTCGTGGCGATCATCGCCGTGCTGGCAATCGTCGTCGTTGCGCTCGTCTCCTTCTCGATCGGTCGTCTCAGCACGATCGGTGCGACGCCGGGCGACACCAG
>JBEVGZ010000001.1:0-3242 GCA_040511515.1 Microterricola sp. | reverse complement strand
GCTGATTTCGCACTTGGGCCCTTCGGCTTGTATTCTGTCTGAGCGTCTCCGGTCACGTGGTCACATATGGTCGGGTATGCACTGGCGAGTTACCCAAGCGGCCAAAGGGATCTGACTGTAAATCAGACGGCGTAGCCTTCGTGAGTTCGAATCTCGCACTCGCCACAGCATCACAACACACACAGCGCGTCGGAGATCCGGCGCGTTTGTGCGTTAACCCGCGGGCCGGGCGCTCCTGCCGTATCGGGCGCACTGGCGTAGCGTGGGCGGATGACGTCTCCTGCCTTGACCGACCTGCTCGCCCTCGCCCAGACGACCGCCATCACGGCCGGGGAGCTCGCCCGCCGCCGCCGCGCGGAGGGTGTGGAGATCGCCGCGTCGAAGTCTTCACCCGAAGACGTGGTCACCCTCGCCGACCGTGAGACCGAGGCGTTGATTCGCGGACTGCTGGCGGATGCCCGGCCGAACGACGGCTTCTACGGCGAGGAGTCCACCGCCACGACGGGCACCTCCGGATTGACCTGGGTGGTCGACCCGATCGACGGCACCGTCAACTACCTCTACGGCATCCCGTTCTATGCGGTCAGTATCGCCGTGGTCGAGGGCGATGCGGATCCGGCGACGTGGACGGCCCTGGCCGGCGCCGTGCGGAACCCAGCCATCGACGAGTTGTTCTCGGCCAGCGCCGGCGGCGGCGCCGAGCTGAACGGCCGGCGCCTGCAGGTCGCCACCGGAGTGCCGTTGTCGCTGGCGATGTTCGGCACCGGATTCTCGTACGATTCGGTGCGCCGCACCCGGCAGGCGCAGGTGCTGCGCGGGCTCATCGACCAGGTGCGCGACGTGCGCCGCATGGGTGCCGCGTCGCTCGACCTGTGCTCGGTCGCGGCCGGCCGGCTCGACCTCTACTACGAGCGCGGACTGCACCCCTGGGACCACGCCGCCGGAGCCCTCGTCGCGGCCGAGGCCGGAGCCAAGGTGGGTGCCCTCGGGAACGACCGTGAAGGCATCAGCCTTCTCATCGCTGCGGCTCCCGATCTGTACGCCACTGCGGAACCGTTGATCGGCAAACTTTTCTCCGAATTTATGGCCGGCGACGACATTTAGGGTTTTGGTCGGCGTCGATCGGCGGTTTGCCCCGGGATAGCGGGGCAGACGCCGTGGTGCGCTATCACGGTGGGGGAGCGGGCGCATCCCCCAAGCGGTGCGAAACACCCCGTTTTCGGGTGTGATTCCGCGCTCTCAAATGGCGATTTCGCGCCTCGCAAGCTAGCCTTTATCCATTCGTTACTTTGGCCCTAGCCAAAATTCGTGCTCGTCCCCCCGTTTCCCGCGCCGAAAGTACCCTCCTTTGTCACGTCATTCTCCGCAGTCGGATGCCTCCGCAGCCGACTCGAGTGACCTCTCACGAAGCGAGCTCAGCGAGCACCGTTCCGCGCACGCCGCCCAGGTTGCGGCAGCCCCGGCGCGCACTCTGACCCGCCGCGAACAGCGCGAACTCGAACGCCGTGCCGCCGGCTCCGCCGAGCAGGAGCCGCAGACCCCGTCGTCCGCTCGTCCCGCTGCCGGGTTTGTTGCCGTCGGCACCGTTGAGGCCGAGCCCCAGGCCGAGCTGACGCCGGAGGCGCACCAGCTGGTCAGTGCCGAGCTGACCGAGCCCGACCTCGAGCCCGTCATGCTCAAGACGGCCAGCCTGGCCCTGCCCGCCGAACCGGCCTACGAAGCCGTTCCGAGCGACGTGTCACCGGGCACCACGACGACCACCATCGTGCTGCCGTCCCGAGCGGCCCTCCGTGCCCAGCTGCGCGCGGAACAGTCGTCCGAGAACTCCATGCCCGCCGACCCGGCCGAAACGGCCGCAGAGGCCCGTACGGAGCCGGTCGAACCCGAGCGCGTGCTGCCGGCGTTCGTGCCGCGCACCAAGGCGTTGCCCGCAGCATCCTCTGCCCGCGCCAAGTCGACGGCGTCCTCGCGGTCCGGTCACCACCGCATGCGCATGCTGGCCACCAAGGGCGGCTCGATCATCGCGATGTCGTTCGTCGCCCTGATGGCCGTCGCCACCTCGCTTCCGGCCGAGGCGCTGCTCTCGTCCAGCGACGTGCAGGCCGCCGCCCTCCAGGCGCAGAAGCCCGCCGACAACGGGCCCGCCCAGACCATCAACCTGGCCGGCACAGACACGATCACCGTCGAGCAGGACAGCTACGAGTCGAAGTCCATCGCCGAGGTCGCCGCGGCCAGCGGCATCCGCCTCGAGGACTCCTTCAGCAACAACCCGAACGGCACCATCCAGTGGCCGTTCGCCGTCGGTGTGCACATCGGCGACCAGTTCGGCTTCCGCGACTGCGCCGGCTGCTCGTCCAACCACGGTGGCCAGGACTTCAACCCCGGCCTCGGAGCACCCATCCAGGCGATCGCCGACGGCGTGGTGAGCTTCACCGAAGACGGCGAAGGCAGCCTCGGCGTGCACATGGTCATCGACCACATGATCGACGGCAAGCTGGTCTCCAGCGTCTACGCCCACATGATCCACGGCTCGATGCTGCTGAAGACCGGCGACGTCGTCAAGGTCGGCCAGGTCATCGGCCAGGTCGGTACCACCGGGATGTCGACCGGCCCGCACCTGCACTTCGAGATCCGCCTCGGCGGCATCAACGGCACCAAGACCGACCCGCTGGTCTGGCTCTACGCCAACACGAACTAGCGCACCACCAGTTCGACGGTCGAGCGCTCCCGCGTCGCTGGTCGAGCTCGTCGAGACCTCGAGAGACGCCCTGCGAACTCGACACATCGTTCATTTGCGGAGATCGCACAGTCGCAGGGGTAGCTAACCGGGTGAAGTCCGCAAACGAGCTGTCGGTTGCGCGCGCCTCTCGACCGGCGAGTCTGGCTGCGTCGCGCGGGCACCTCGCGGGGTCTCGACGAGCTCGACCAGCGGGATGGGTGCGTCGCGCAGGTACGTGACGGGGTCTCGACCAGCGGAATGGTGCGAGCGCGGGCGAAGGCCGGCTAGACGGCCTTGTCGAGGAAGGCCTCGAGCAGCGACCGGGGCAACGGGAACGGCATCTGGCCGTCGGCGCCGTGCGCTGCCGGGGTCAGCGTGCGCGGCCCAGCGGGCTCAGGCGCCTCGCCGAGTGAGAGCACCTGGTCGTGCAGGCGCTCCATGTCCACATCGAGCCGGTTGGCCACATCCGCAGCCTGCTTGAGCTCGCCCACCAGGGCGGCAGGCACGGCGCCGTCGTACTTGT